>DAOOQY010000035.1:0-13206 GCA_035389025.1 Verrucomicrobiota bacterium | reverse complement strand
CCGTTCTGGCGTCCGCCGGGGAACGGGCCGCGGTGTGGCCGGAGGGGAAGATTCCGGATTTCCAGCCCCAGCAGATCGCGGCGACCACCGAGGAGGTGAAGGCTCCGGAATTCAAGGCGGCGGAGCACGTGATGCCGTACCTCGACTGGTATGAGGCGCCGGCGGCAAACAACGGCGCCTGCATGCTGCTCATTTCCGGTGGCGGATATCAGAGTTGCTGCGACGGGGTGTGGATCGACTGGGTGGCGAAGAAGTTCACGGACCTCGGATTTGTCTGCGTGAGCCTCACCTACCGCACGCCGCGTCCGCAAGGTCTACCGATCTACCGGAGCGCATGGCAGGACGGGCAGCGCGCCGTCCGCCTCGTCCGTAGCGAGGCGCAGAAGCGCGGCTTCGACCCGGAGAAGATCGGCGCGTTCGGTTTTTCGGCGGGCTCGCACCTGACGGTCCTGCTCGCGACGAGCGCGCTCACGCCGGCGTACGGTCCGGTCGACGCGCTCGACGGGCTCCCGTGCCACGTCAACTGGGCGGTGCCGATCTACACCGCCTACGCGCTCACGGACGGACTCACCGAGCCCAATACGCGCGAGGGCGACGCGATCGACGTTCGGCTCTCGGACGTGTTCCAGTTCGACGCGAAGACGTGTTCCATGGCGCTCTTCCACGGCGGGACGGACGCCTATTCGCCGAACGGTTCAACGCAGATTTACCGCCAGCTCCGCAGGATGAAGATTCCGGCCGAACTCCACCTCTTCGCGGATCGTCCCCACGGCTTCATGGGCAACGCGAACAAAGGCGAGGACGGCACCGCCTACGACCATTGGTTCGATCGCATCGCCGAGTACCTCCGCCAAATGAACTTCGACGGGCGTCTCGGCGCGGAAGAGGATTTGATGGCCCGCTATCCGAACGACGACGCGCGCGGCGAAACCCTCAAGGAGCCGCTCTGGCCGGAAGGCCGGATGCCGGACGCGCAAACGAATCAGTGCCTGCCTTACATCGAGTGGCACATGCCCAAGGAGCGCAAGACTGCGGCGATCCAGATCATCTACTCCGGCGGCGGCTACAGTGGCAACAGCCCGGAGGGCTTCGAAGTCGCGCCGACGCGGCGTTACCTCAACGAGAAGGGCATGACGGTCGTGACGCTGAAATACCGCACGCCGCGTCCGCTGGGCGGACTGGCCAAGCACACGACCGCGTGGCAGGACCTGCAGCGCGCCGTGCGGATCGTCCGCGGCCGGGCCGCGGCCAAGGGGCTTGATCCCGACCGCATCGGCATCATGGGCTCCTCGGCCGGCGGGCACCTGACGCTCATGGGCGCGACCAGCTCGAAACGCCGTTCCTATTGGCCGATCGACGATCTCGACAAGCTCTCATGCAGCGTGCAGTGGGCGGTCGCGATCTATCCCGCCTACGCGCTCACGGACGGCGCGGATAGACCGAACGCCCAGGGCGGCAACGAGGACGACGCGCGGCTCGTCCCCGAGTTCTCCTTCGACCTCGCGACGTGCCCGATCCTGTTCATCCACGGCGACGCAGACGGCTGGGCGGCGATGAATTCGGTGAAGTGCTGGGAACAGCTCCGCCGCATGGGCATCCAGTCCGATCTGCACACGCTGGCCACACGCGAGCACTGCTTTCAGAACAAGGCCGCCTCCGGAACCGGCAGCTACACTTGGATGGGGCGCATCTGGGAGTTCATGAACCACAAGGGCTTCAACAAGTAGCATCAATCAAATTACTCACAGTGGGTAATTTGACTGACGGCCTCCGGCGTCAGGCCTGACTTTTCGTCGATTTCGGATGGATTTGCTACTTTTTCCAACTCTAGAATTTCCTGCAAAACCACGGCGATTCCTTGGTGCGTCATTGAAACCGCCTGGGCGATGGCTTTCTGGTGATCGTGGCGATTGCGGATTCTCTCGGGCAACCGCAATGCGCCTCATGGGTCAATACCTTCGGGAGCAACCGAAGAATACGGGCGCAATGGGTATAGGACCGATTGCGGTTGGCCGCCCGGTAGGTCGCGCCACCAAAGCGCTGGCGATCGACAAACGTTTCCGCCCAAAGTGCCGCCATTGCGGCACCAATCGGGTGCAAGGCACGTCAGGTTCGGTTAACGCGCGCTGGCGTCGGGAGTCGGGCGGTGGCAACACCGACCCGCCGGAGCCTGACACGCTCCGGGGTTCTGCCGAGAAAAGCAGACCGCGAACAGCTCAACGACGAAAGGGGGCGTCAAGCCCTTGCCAGTAAACAGCAGCAGAGACGCAAGCCGAATCGGCGAAGCTCGGACCAGGACGGGCAAGGAGGCGCTTCTGTATTCTGCCCCCCGAAATCGGTGTCCCCCTCGAGGGAGACCGGAAACTGTGCCGGGGCGGGAGCCTGGGACATACCTGGCGAGCGTGGACGCCCATGCGTCCAGCCAACGTGACTGCTGCCGTGAAGGGCAGGAATAACCGCGCAAGGAGTGTGGCGGCCGGAGTGGTATCCGGTGCCAGCTCGAGGTCAGCCGGTGCTTCAAGAGCCGCACTCTGACGAGAGTGCCCCAAGTAGGACGAGGCGGAGCCTCGACCAGGCGAAGCCTGGACCCCATAACGCCTGCGGCGCAGAGCGTCGGGGCTTTGGGGAGTTGTGCCGGCCACGAAAACAATTCCCACACTCTTCGCGGGGGTATCCCGGCAGGACGCTCAGTGCCAGACGTGTATCCCCCGCCTGGAGTCGGGCCGGAGGACCTGGCGGACAAATTGCAGCAGATCGAAGACAGCACGACCTTCAGGTTGACCTGAGCCAGACTTCCCTTGCCCGGGATCTCCCATCCGATGGAAGAAGGTGCCCGGAGGAAGGGTGAGGGCAACGGTGTCTTGTATCGCAGCGAGTCCTCTGAGAACTTCCTTCTAAAGCGAAAGTTCAGCCAATCCGCTGCTGCGCTCGTAGTGGATTCGGAGTGGAACGCGGAGGCTTGGGATGTTAGAGTTTGCAGGGAGTGACCATGCGGCGAAAGGAAAGTGGAGTGATGACCCCGCGTGAGTTTGCGGGTCGGTCTGTCGTCCTGGCGGCAGGGGCGGTGATGCCATGGGCGGGAGTGCAAGCCTCTGGACAGCAGACGCTGACGAGAGATTGGATGGCTTCGCAGGAGGATCCCGTTCGCCATCGGCTCACCGGGAAGCCGAACCTCGACACCATCCTCAAGCTGTTCCCGCGGACTCCATCACGATGCAACCCTTCGAGCCGCTGCAAGAACCGATGACCGTCACATTGCCATGAATAGAACTTCGCTCCTCTGCCTTCTGTTGACCGTGTGGTTAGATTCGTATTCTTTCGCCGCCGTACGACCGGAAATCGCGGTCCCGTACACAACCGCCTCGTTCACCGTAGATGCAAACGCCGCCGATTGGACTGAAATCAAGGCCCGCGGTGAAGGCATCTCGTTCTACCGGGGAGACGGCCACGCGGGGACGACGAGCAGCTACGGCACCACGGTTCTGGGGACCATCTCCAATGCGGCGGACTGCTCCGTGAACCTCTGGCTGGCTCACGATGCCACCTACTTGTACGTGCTGGCCGAGGTCCAGGACGATGCCTACGAGCCGTTCACCAGCAGGGCGAATTCCAACATGGCCTACCTGGAGGACACACTTCATCTCTACATCGATTCCACGAATGCGAAGAAAAGCGCCATCGGCAACCCCATCTCCGATCAACCGGGTTACGAACAATTTGGGTACAGCACCGACGGCAACATCAATGGAGAGAACACGGATTTCAACACCACTGGCGGGGCGAGGCAGACCGCGCCCAAGGGCTCGAGTCCCGACGGAACGCATTGGGCCGCAAAGTGCACCGTCGAAGCAGTCATAGGCGGCGGGTATCTTTACACCTTTGAAGAACGCATCGCGTTGGCGGCGTACCGAAACATGGCGGCCATGACTCCCGGCAACAGTTATGGCTTTGAGGCGGAGTTTTGCGACGCGGACAACGGCACACAACTGCAGGGATGGATGTTCTGGTCGAGCAACGGTTCCAGCACGGACGCGTGGAACTATCAGAATCTGTGGGGAACCATGAAACTGGAGGCGTTGCCGGCCCCGCCGCCGCTGCATGTGGCAAGCTGGCAATGGTCGGGCGAAGGGAACGTAGTCACACTGACGTGGACGAACAATGGCAGTTCCTGTGTGCTCGAGCGCGCCGCGTCGTTGACCGGCGGCTGGAACACGGTTCCCGCTCCCTTGACCACCAACGCGAACTGGGTTTCCGTCGTGGTCACCAACGCGGCCTCGGCGCAGTTCTTCCGGTTGAAAGGGAATTGAATTGCTGGGATCAGGCTGCCGTGCAGATGCTTTGCGAGGGGTGGCGGGTCGCTGGAAGGAGGACATGGCCATGTGGGGGACCTTGTTCCTCTCGTCGGGTCCTTCATACGCGGGATTGGCTGGGCATCAGAGCCTCAGCCGCAACCCGATCCGGTTCAGGCAGGTGGACAGGAGCAGGATCAAGAAACCGCAAAGCGCCGAGCGTGCGACGGCAAGTTGCTATCCAGGCTCCACAACGGTTTGAACGTTCCAACCCAATGTCAGCGCCTGGTCCGCTTCTGTGCCAGCAGCCACGTGTAAAACTCGGGGTTTTCGTAGGTTGCGGTCCAGGAATCATGACCGGCGTCGGGATACACCGTAAACTTGGGATTGCCGCCGGCCGCCTTGAGGGCCTCGACCATCTCCTCCGACCGCTTGAGCGGCACCGTGGGGTCCTTCGCGCCGTGGAAGACCCAAGTGGGGAGTTGGGCCAGTTTCTTGGCGTCCGCCGGGTTGCCCCCGCCGCAAATCGGCGCGATGGCGGCGAACCTCTCCGGATGCGCCGCGGCCAGCGCCCAGGTGCCGTACCCGCCCATGCTCAGGCCCGTCAAGTACACGCGGTCTTTGTCCGCCCGATACTGCTTGAGCAGCGTGTCCAACAGCGCGTTGAGCACGTCCGGGTTCCAGCCGCGACCGGGACTTTGCGGCGAGACCAGAATGAACGGGAACGGCCCCTTGGTCTCAACCAGCTTCGGTGGTCCGTGCACCTTGACCTTCTCCAGGTCGCTGCCTGATTCGCCGGCGCCGTGCAAGAACAGCACCAGCGGCCAGGCCTTCCGCGACTTGCCGTAGTCGGTCGGCAAGGACAACAGGTAGTTCAGCTTGGCGGTTGTGGTGATCTTCTGCTCGAAGGTTTTTGCCTGCTGGGTTGGCGCAGCAGCCGGTTGCGCCTCAGTCGGCATCGTCAGGTTGAGGGCGAGCCAGAGACTGGCAGCCAGCGGGATCGGGTGTGTGTTCATTTGGGTTTCGACGCTTGTGTGTTTACGACAGTACCGCGCAGCATAGCGGGCGCGGATGAGGAAACAAGACGGTTTCCGCGACCCCCGCTTGGTCGGCTGAGCAGGAACTGGATTCAGTCGCCCCCGGCAGGAATGCGTGCCTCGAGCCCAGCCGGCCGAGCCCGCCAAATGCTCACACTGCGGGGCGTCGAGGCAAACAGAGTGTCGCCGTCTTCGGTGAATCCGATTCCCAGCACGACGGCATTGCCGGGCGCTTTGAGTTTGGCGACCAGTTGGCGCGTGGCGACGTCCCACAGGAAGACGTCGCCATCGTCGCCGCCGCCAGCCACCCGGCGGCCGTCGGGTGAAAAACAGACGCACCAGACCGCCTCGGTGCCCGTCAGCAAGGTGAACGGAGGCTTGTCCCAGCGACCCGTGGTCCACACGCTCACCATCCCGTCTTGCCACGACGCCACCACCTCCCGGTCGTCGCGAGAGAAGCTCAAGGAGGTCGGCGTGCCGTGCGTCGAGGTGACTCCTCGCGTGTGGCGTCGGTGATGCAAGTCCCGGACGAGGAGTTCGCCGGCGGGGGTAATCAGGGCCAGTTGCCGGCTGTCGTTGGAGAACGCGTGGATCAGCCACTCGCTCCCGCGTTCGTTGAGCCTTTCCGCCGCGTTCGTGGAAGCGATTTCCCAAAGGTCGTATGCGGCAATCTCGTCGGGGCTTTCCTTCCAGATGAGCCAACGACCGTCCGGGGAGGGCATGGGATGGAATACCGGCCAGCGAGGCAGCCGCGCGGCCGGCGCTATCGAGCGGCCCGTGCGATCGAACTGCCGCACGCAGGCATCGGGACCAATCGCGAGAAAGCCGCCGTCGGTTACCCGGACCACGGTGTTGCTGTCACGCAGTTCTGCCGGCAAGGGGATGGGCACAAGGCGCATCTGGCTCGCGTCGATCCAATGCGTGTCGCTGTTCACCGCCAGGCTGCGAATGGGCAGCATCCGGCCGCGCGGCAAGAGGAGTCCCCAGTCGCGGACCAGGGGGTTCTCTCGCGGCGCCGGCCCATGTTCGGCGTCCCAGAGGCGGACCGTCCCGTCGGTCGAGGCGCTCGCGAGGCGCCGGCCGTCGGGAGCGAAGGCAAGGCTACAGACAAACCCCCGATGACCGCGATAGGTAGCCGCCAACTCGCATTCGGGGAATTGCCAAAGCCGTACGAAGGCGTCATGCCCGCCGGAAGCCAGTCGTTTTGCGTCAGGTGACCAAGCCAGCGCGCCGACGCCGCCCGCCCGTGTCGAAATCGTCGCCACTTCGTGCAGGTCGCCGAGATCCCAAATCCGGATTTGTCCGCTCAGCTCGCCTGTGGCCAACAGCCGGCCATCAGGAGAAAACGCCGCCGCCACACCCAGGCCTCCGACGGCCCCGCGCCGCACCTTCGGCGGGACATCCCAGAGCTCGACTCCCCCGGCCTCGGGCATCGGGAGCGCGACGGTTCCGCAGTTGGGCGCGATGACGCCGTAGAACCAAGTGGACGGTGTGATGGCAACCCGCTCGATGGCCGTGGTCCGCGCCAAGTCCCACACCAGGCCTTGCTGTCGGGCCACCGCGATGAGACAACTGCGGTCGCGGGCGAACGCTGCGGCGACGAGCGCGGAATTCAGTGGCGGTGGGGAAGCCGTGGGCTGCATCGTTTGGGCATCCCAAAGCGACAGGTGGCAGTCGTCGCCCCCGGTGGCGAGGACCCGGTCGTCAGGGGAAAAAGCCAGCGTCATCACTCGTTTGCCGTGCCTCACGATACCGAGCAAGCGTCCGGTATCGGCCGCCCAGAGGCGGACCTCGCCGTCGGCGGTGGCACCCGCTACGCGATCACCGCGCGACGAGAACGCGACGCGCAGGGCGTGCGCGCCTGATTCCCCCAGGACCCGTAACTCGTCGCCACGGCAGAGCTCCGCCAAGTAGTTCCATTCAAATCCGCGCAGATCCTCCTCCGCGCGGGTGAAGCCGAACGGGCCTCGGACTTGCCGGCGCGGACGCCATTTGTCCAACAACGCGCCGGCCTGTCCGAGATTGTTCTCCTGGACAGCGCGCTCGACGAGGCGCAGGTCGGCCACGTAGTCCTTCCGTCGGACCAACCGCTGGTCCTCATCGAGGCGCACTCGCGCTGCGATGGTCACGGCGATAACTGCACCGAGCAAGGCGGAGGAGAGCGCGATCAGCCCGGCCATCGTCGGACGCCGCCGGCACCAACGCCAGGCCCGCTCCGTCGCGCCCACCGGACGCGCGTGGATCGGTTCGCCGTTGAGGAATCGCTGCAAGTCCTGGCCCAACTCGAGCGCGCTGGCGTACCGGCGGGGCGGTTCCTTGGCCAGGCACTTGTGACAGATGGTCTCCAGGTCGCGCGGCACGGAAGGGTTGAGCAGCAACGGCGACACCGGGTCCTGCTCTTCGACTTGCCGCAACACCGCCGTGGGCGTCTCACCCACGAAGGGAGCGCGTCCGGTCAGCAGGTGGTAGAGCACGGCGCCCAGGGAATAGACGTCGGCCGGCGGCCCAATGTCTCGCTTGGCCGCCGCCTGTTCGGGCGACATGTAACCGGGCGTGCCGACGACGTGGCCCGTCAACGTCAAGGGCGGCGCCAGCGCGGCCGGCGCCGGAAGGGCTTCGGGCGCGGCCGGCGCCCCGACCAACCGCTTCGAGAGGCCGAAGTCGGTCACGTGCGGTTCCCCCAGGGCGTCCACCAATACGTTCGAGGGCTTGAGGTCCCGGTGAAGAACGCCACGCTCGTGCGCATGCTGGATGGCGCCGGCGATCTTGCGTGTCAACTCCGCCGCCACCCGGGCCGGCAACGGCCCCTCGCGCGTGAGTGCGGCAAGGTCCTTTCCGGCGACAAAGTCCATTGAGAAGAAAAGGCGGCCCGCGTCCTCTCCGATCTCATGAACGGCCACGATGTGGGGATGGTGCAGCGCCGCGGCAGCCGTCGCCTCGGCCCGGAAGCGGCCGAGTTCCTCCGGGCCGGCAACTGCGGAGTCGAGGAGGATTTTCAAGGCCACTTCGCGGCCGAGGCTCATTTGTCGGGCGCGATACACGACGCCCATGCCGCCGCGGGCAATCCGCTCGACGAGTTCATAACCGCCAATCCGCTGGACAGAGCCGGGCGCACTCAGCGGTTCCTCCGGGGGCAGCTCGGCGTCATCGAAGAAGATCGCGCGCGTCAGGCAGCGCAGGCAAAGCCCCTCAGCAACCGCCGCACACAACGCCGTCCCGCAGCGGGCACACTGGCCGATCGAGCTCCGCGTCGCGTTCATCTCTACTTAGAAAGACTTCGTCCACAGCGACAAGAAGTAAGTGATCTCATCATCGAGGTCAGCATGGCTTCCGACCGTCTGCGCGAGTTCGTCGATGACCAGTTCTTTCAAGCGCCGGCGCAGTCGGTGCAGCGCCAGGGCCACGGCCGTGGGGGATAGCCCCAAGGACGCCGCGACTTCCGTGTGCCTTGGGCGGAGGTCATCCACTAGCCCAGGCTTAAGCGCGTCGAACAAGGCCTCTTTGCCGCGCGAGCGCTGTTCTTCGCGCAGCCGCTGGAGCGCGCGCGTCCAGACCGTTTGCGCCCAATGACGGTCAAAATCGGCCTCCGGGGTGAACGGTTCAGCAGCTTGAATCTGAAACAACGCCTCGGCTTGTTCGAGGTCTAGCGGCACCACGTCCACCCCCCCGCCGCGTCTGGCGGCGTTTTCCTTGCGTGCCTCGCTGACCAGATAGTTGCGGAGAGCCGCCAGGAGAAAGTAGCGGAACCGGCCCTGCGTCGAGCGCTCTCGCACAAAGCCGTCTTTCCCGAGCAGGTGGGCCAGAAAGCCCTGAACCAAGTCCTTGGCGGCCTCCGCGTCATTGCCGCCGCGACGCAAGTAGGCATACAGCGGCTGCCAGTACGTGCGGCACAACTCGTTCAAGGCCGTCTCCGAATCAGCGCCGCCGTCCGGCCCGCGGACACGCAGGATCAGGCTCCATCGCGTTTCCGGAAAGACCGCCGCCTGCTCAATCACTGCCATTTGCGCCGGAGATTACCCGGCCAGCCGCGCCTTCGGCCATTCCAAATCCTCGGCTTGGGCGCTGAAATAATGCGCCGCCGTTTGCGTTTCTCTCGATGAAGGACCTCGCTTATGATGACGACTCGGCAGCTCTCCTGGCTGAGGGCAGCGGCGGCTATTACGGCGGCGTTGCTTACCGTGCAGTTCAACCGGGCGCAAACTGTCCCGCCCCTGGAAATCCAGGCGCCGCGCACCAACCAAGTCCAACTCCTCTGGCCCGCCAGTACGAACTTCACTATCCTGCAGGAGGGTTTGGAGGTCGCTGACCCTGGCGCCTGGGTGGATGTGCCTGAGGCTCCCGAGGTCCTCGGAACGCGCTGCAGCGTCCTCCGGGAGTCGACCAACAGCGCCGCCTACTATCGCTTGGTCAACCGCCACGGGGCCGACCCTTCCGCGCCGCCCGATCCCGCCGCGACGGCGACCGCTCCGTTGCCCAATGTGTACAACGACCTGGCCTCACTCACCGCGTTTCTCTACACCGGGTCGAATGCGATCCAGGTGGGGGTGGCCCCCGGGACCATCAAATCAACGCAGGCCTCGGTGTTACGAGGCCGCGTCTTGCAGCGGGACACCAGCCCGTTGCCTGGGGTACGGGTGGTCATCCTCGGCCATCCCGAGTACGGCTATACCTATACCCGGACCGACGGGCGATTCGATTTGGCGGTGAACGCGGCGGTTTACACGGTGGACTATCAAGCAGCGGGCTACTGTCCGGCTCAACGCCAAGTCACCCTGCTGGCACTCGCCTACGGTGTGGCCCCCGACGTTATTCTGGTGCCGCAAGACGCGCTCGCCACCTCCGTTCAGTTCGGAGCGAACGCGCCGCCGCAAGTGGCGACGAGCAGTCCGCAGGCCGATGCCGCCGGCACACGCTCCGCCACGATGTTCATCCCCTCCGGGACAGAGGCGGCGATGGTCATGGCCGACGGTTGGTTGCAGCCGGTCGCCAGTCTGACGTTCAGGATCACTGAATTCACGGTGGGAACCGACGGACCCAAGGCCATGCCGGCAGCGTTGCCGCCTAATAGCGGCTATACGTATTGCGCGGATTTCAGCGCCGACGAAGCGGTCAACGCGGGCGCCAACTCAATCCGGTTCAGCCAGCCAGTCCCGGTCTATGTGGACAATTTTCTCGGGGTGCCGGTGGGCACGCTGATGCCGGTTGGGTACTATGATCGTGGCCAGGGAGTCTGGGTGCCTTGCCCCAACGGGATCGTCTTGCAGGTGCTGGGGTTCGCTGAGGGCGCGGCACTCGTCGATCTGCACGGAACGGGCGAGGCGGAGAGGGCGGACACCCTGGCGGCCAACGGCTTCACGACCGAGGAACTCCAACATCTGGCCACGGTTTCTCCGGCGGGCAAGACGCTCTGGCGCTGCCCCGTGCCGCACTGCAGCAGCATTGATTTCAATTTGGGCTTCTCGACACCGGATTCCGACCGTCCCACCCCCGGCGACAAACCGAAGGGAAAACCCCAGGATACGACGCCGGACCGCTACGGGGCGCTCCACTTCTCCGCCCAGACCTTCACGGAACGTATTCCCCTGGCGGGGGCGCCCTTTGCGCTGAACTACGCAAGCGCCCGTGTCCCCGATTATCGCGTGGACAGCCAAGTCACCATTCCCGTGGCTTGGCAGCCACCGCGGAATCCGTGTGTCAACGGCAGCGGGTGCCTCCAGACCGAATTGGACCCTCACTACTTCGATCCGCCCTCCGCGATCCAGGTGGAAGCGCACGTCGAGGGACAGCAATCGCTGCGGAGCCTTCCCCCAACCAACCAAGTGGCCACGGTCTCCTGGGACGGGCGGGATGCGTACGGGCGCTTGGTGGGGGGCACACGCCTGGCCAATATCACGATCTCCTATGTGTATTCCGCCTGGAGCTACTTCGGCGTCAGCTTCGGTTCCGGTCTGCTCGACCAGTTTCCAGCGCTCTTTGGCAACGCCGGGAACATGGTCTCGTTCGCGGGTCATACGGACACCGAGATCAGGGTCGGTGCCGTCTTTCAACGGCTGCTCACCTATCCCGACCACCGCAAGCTGGGTTTGGGCGGTTGGAGTCCCAATCCGCTGCACCGCCTGGATCCTGCCGGCGGCATTCTCTACTACGGCGATGGCCGCATCCGCACCGTCCCCCAGGCTTCGGTGCTCGACGACTTTCTCAGCGCTCTCGGCGGCAGGAGCCGCTTGGTGGCCGCCGCGCCCGATGGCACGCTGTACTTCTACGGCAACTACGGTCCAACGGGCGAAGCCCGCCTCTTCCGCCGCAAACCCGCGAGCGGCTTCGAGGGGCTCAGCGTGACCTGGGGAACGCCCGGGGCCGTTGACGTCGCGCGTGATGGCTGGGCCAAGGCGGATGGCCTGCCCGCCGACCGGGTCGTCGTGGACGTGAGCGTTTCGAGTTTGAAGGCGGGTCCGGACGGCTCGCTCTATCTCACGGACAACCGGGTCATCGCTCGCCTCACTCCCGATCTCATCTGGCACGTCATCATGGGACGGAATGCGACCCTGCCGGCGATCCTGCAGCCCGACGGCACTCCCGCCTCGGAGTCGTTTGCCACCTGGGCGAACAATGCCCTCCTGGCCGTGGGGCCGGACAACAGCGTGTACTATTCTTCGTGGTGGCCCAGTTATGCGCCCACGGCCTACGGCACGAACTACACCATGGTGCGCAAGATCGCCCCCGACGGCAGGATTTACACCGTGTTTGGTGGCGGTGGCGTGGCGGCAACGAACGGGTCGCCGTCTTTCAAGGCTCTTTTTGGCGCGTCAGCGCAGGACGCCCATTACGCCAATGGCTGGGGGGTTTGCGGTTTGGCGGTGGGCGAGGACGGCGTCGTGTACGTGTCCGAAGATGAGATCAACACCAGGGGCATCTTCAGAATCTCGCTCGGCGGCATTGTCCTCCCCTTCTTGAACGGCGGCCCGGGCTGCGCCGAAGGCATGTTCGATCCCAACCCGGCCGATACGAACCTCACCACCAGAATCAAAGGCGACCAAGGCAAGCTCGCAATCGACGTGACCGACCCTGCTTCCATCCCAACGTGCCTCCAGGTGGCACAGGACGGCTCAGTCTATTTCACGGATGGCACGTTTGTTTGGCGAGTCGCCCCCAACGGAGCCGTCGAGCGAGTCGCCGGCAGATACAGCCAGTCCGCGTCGCCGCCGCCCAATCTTCCCATCGACAACGGCGATCCGCTGAACACCTATATCTACCCGGTGTCTGACATGGCACTGAGATCGGATGGCACCCTCTTCCTCCAACGCGGCGTGGGCAACGTCGTGCCGGCTACCTACGTGATTCCGGGGCGCTCCGCCCTGGGCGGCACTCTTGCCTCCGCGGTCAGCTACAGTATCCCTTCCGAAGATGCCTCCGAAGTCTACGTGTTCGACCACTTTGGCCGACACCTCCGGACGCTGGACGGGCTCACCGGCGCTCCCAAGTGGGTTTTTGACTACGACGCCCAGTCCTTGGTGGTCAGCCTCACCGACGCCGTGGGACAGGTGACCCGGATCGAGCGCGACGCCGCCGGGCAAGCGACCGCCATCGTCAACCCCTACGGCCAGCGCACCGGCTTGGCCATGGACGCCAACGGCTTCCTGAGCGCCGTCACCAACCCCGCCGGGGAGACAACCCGCCTGTCGAATAGCACCGGTGGTCTGTTGCGCACGATCACCGGACCTCTGGGTGAAACCTACACGGTCGATTACGACGAGCTGGGTCAGGTCATCAAGGTCGCCGATCCTCTCGGCGGCGGGTGGGTCGATTCATGGGTCGATAAGGGGGTTCTCGAGGATTACAGCTACGAAGTGGACATCAACTGCACCAACTCGCTCGGCGAC
>DAOOQY010000034.1:0-13221 GCA_035389025.1 Verrucomicrobiota bacterium | reverse complement strand
CGACCAGCCGGCTCTTTGTCGACGGCGAGGAAGTGGGCCACAAGGACGTGGGAGCGGTCGACCCCGCGGCGTGGTCTGGTGAACTGAGGGTCGGAATCTATTCCGAGGACGCCACCATGTACCAGACGCGCGGCCGCATCGACGACGTTCGGATTTGGCGTCGCGCGCTGCCGGTCGCGGAAATCCGCGCCCTGGGAAATTAGCGAGGCTCCGTTTTGCCATGAATGCTGGCCGATACGGTGACGGTCGCGTGTCTGCTGGCCTTCGCCTGTGAGATCATTGCGCATGCGTGGCAGCTTCATTCTCACATTGGACCATCGGTTCCACACCGCTCAGTGGCTGAGGGGCCAGCCAGCCAGGCGTTGGGAGCCCTGATCGTTGCCGGGGCAAGTGCGACTCGACGTCATTGCGCGCCTCGACCTCGGGGTGTCCTGGCGTGCTGTTGAAGTGCTCCTCAAATCCTGAGGGACTCGACTATGGCGTGAACCTCACCCGGTAGAATCGCTTCGAGGATGACGGCGGCTCGTCGACAACCGGCCACTGGGTGAATGGCTCCGTCGCCGTGACTTCCTGGACAGCCTCCCACCCGGTCAGGTCCGGACTCGCCAAGATCGTGTAGACGTGCCCGGGGACACTCGGGAATTCGAGCAATGGCGCCCCCTCGTTGATTCGCATGGCCACTCGGAGCGCAGACGTCACGGTGGCAGTGAAGGGCGCTGATCGATAGGCCAAACCTGCGCTGTCCACCGCGCGGAGGGCGTAGGTGTGAGAACCAACCGACAGGTTCGTGAGGACAAACACGAAGGGCGCCTGAGTCGCCACCAGGAAGGCGTTCGTGGCGCGGTAGTCCTCGTAGAGTTCAACCTGGGCCAAGGTGCGACCGGGCGAGCGCAACAGGGGTTGGATGAGAACAGGTTCGGCGTGGCCTGCATTGAGCCGCGACTGCGCCGGGTCGTAGCTGAGTTGCGGTTGGCGTCGACCACCCCGCCAGGGCGCCCCGCCATAGACGGGCCACGGCGCGTCGGCCAGCCGGGTGCCGCTTTCGACTGCCAACAGCGGGCCCCCCGAGGAGCTGACTAGAACTGCGCCGCCAGGCGTGAGGTTGAGTGCGGAGCGGATGCTGCCGACGGTCAGATTCGGGAGTAACACATCCCACGCCTTGGTCCCCTCCGGGTTCAGTGCATAGAGACGACGATCACTGGCCAGGAAGAAGATCTGCCCATTCTCGCCCAACACAGGGGACGACTGCAGGTCGCCGCCCGCGGTAAACTCCCAGCGCTTCTTCCCATCGGCCGCGAGCGCGAGCAGCAGCCGGTTCTGTCCCCCGCAGTAGAGAATCCCACCCCGGTCCATGACGAAGCCGGTGGTGAAGGCCCGGGTGTAGTTGCTGGTCCATCGATTGGTCCCCTCGGGTGCAGCGGCCACCAGTCGCGTCCCGAACGCTAGGTACACGGTCGCGTCGGGGCCGAACATCAACGGCAGCGGTGTGCCGCTGAGGGTGGTGGTGAGCAACCAGCGCTGGTTCGAGCCGGGACCATAGGCAGCCAGGTACCGGTTCGCATTGGCGGCGAGAACCGTTCCGTCCACATCGACCAAGCTGCTCGGGCTGCTCACATAAGGCATAGCCTTCCAGGACTGGTTGCCGTTCGTCAGGACGAAGCTATACAGAGAGTTCATGTTGTCCAGGGCGTACACCCGGTCATCGCCCACCGCTGGCATGGACCAGGTCAGGCCGAAGCCGCGCCATCGCCAACGCAAGGTCCCGTCTGAGTTGAGCGCGTAGAAGTAACCATCCGGCGCTCCAAAGAGGACGGCGCCATCGTCCGCGATGGCTGGTTCGGACAAGTTGCCGCTCGCCCCCATCGCGTTGCCAGTCGGCGGGTAGGTCCAACGCAAGGCGAAGTCCGGGCCAAACGCGTAGAGGCGGCGATCTCGCCCGGGGAAATAGATCAGGCCATCCCGGCTCACGGCGGGCCCGCTAATACCATCGCCCACGAGAGCGGATCGCCAGATCACATCGCCCGGCAACGGCAACCGGCGCAAGCCGACCGCCGGGATGCTGAACGGCCCCGTCCCCTGTGAATTCAGCGCCCGGACCCAATAGTGACACTCGACTCCGGCGTTGGCTGTTTGATCGGTGAAGTTCGTTTTGGCCCCGAACCTGGCAAGGAACTGCGCCTCGACCACGTTCGCGTTGGTGTGGCGCCAGACCTCATACAAGTACGCGCCGGGCAGGCTGGGCCAAGTCACCTCGATGCGATCGGGGTATTCGCCGTGACTGGCGCTCACCGGCGTCGGCGCGCCAGGCACGTCGGGCCTGTAGGCGCTGCGGCCGCTGTGACGCGCGTCGTGTTGGAACATCGGCCAGGGGGTGGCGGCTGGCGCTGCCTCGGCGTACAGCGCGCGCACCTTGCGGTCGTCAGCGCCAACATAGACCAGGCCGTCGGCACCGATCGCAGCGGACGACGTGATCGGCGTTCCCAAGTCCACCTGCCACGCCACCGTGCCGTCTGACTCGAGCGCCACGAACTTCCCTTCGCGGGTGCCGATGTAAGCACGTCCATCGGCAGCCATTGCCGCCGTCGCCAGCACGCCGCCGACCGGCGCCGTCCAATTGAGGGCCCCGGCCGGAGCGAAGGACGACACGCCGCTCGAACCGATCAAGACATTGCCACCCGCATCGATCACGGGCGACGCCAGAAAGGTCTGTCCGCTCCCGTAAGTCCATCGGCGCGTGCCGTCCGTGTTAATCGCGTGAAAGCCGGAGAAGGTCGAGCCGACATAGAGCGTGCCGTCCGCCGCGACCGCCGACGAGCTGTACACCGGAGAATCGACTCCGCTGCCTCCGACGGCTGTTCGCCACCTCAGGGTGCCGTCCGCGTTCAGCGCGTGCAGATCGTCACCGGCCACGAAATAGATCGAGCCGTCGCCGGTCAGGGCCGTGGAGGAAATGACTCCGCCCGCTGCCGCGTATTCCCAGCGTTTGGTGCCGTTGTCGTTGAAGGCGTAGAAACCGCCGTCCAACGCCCCGAAGTAAACCGCGCCATCCGGTCCCACCGCTGGCGTACCGATAACGGCGTACTTGGGGTTGAACTCCCACTTGCGCGAGCCATTCGGGTTGAGGGCGACCAGATTCTGGTGATAGGCCCCGTAATAAATGGTCCCGTCCGGGCCGATGGCAGGCGACCCGAAAATCCATGTGGTGCCGGTGTAGCTCCACTTGATCGTGCCGTCGGGATTCAGGGCATAAAGCGCGCAGGGCGAAACGGTGTCGGTCCGGTTCTGGACGCCGACGTACAGCGTGCCATCGGCGGCGATGGCGGGCGAGGCATGCACGATTCCGTCCACGGCCCACTCGAACATGACATCGCCAGGCATCGGCTGCCGTCGCACGCCCCGAACTGGGCCAGCGAGGTCGCTCGCGCCGCCGGCGTTGCGGGCCCGCACCCAATAGAAGTAGGGCACTTCGGGAGTCGCGTTCAGGTCGCGCCAGCTTAAAGCAGCAACGGTCGCTACCACGACAGCGGCGGCTGCATCGTCACTGGCCGCACGCCAGACTTCGTAGGCGGACGCACCCAAAGTCGACGACCAACTCAGCCGAATGACCGAGGGCGACTCGCGGTCCGTGGCCACCAGACCGGTCGGCGTGCCGGGCGGCGGCGGGACAAGGTCCGTGCGGCCCGTATGTTGCGGGTCGTGCTGAAAACCCGACCACGGAGCCGAGGCCGCCGCCGCTGTGGTTCGGACGGCGCAAATCGAGTTGTCGGCAGCGGCGAAGCAGACTGTGTTGTCGGGGCCAAGCACTGGAGCGCTGATGTTGACGTCGAGCACGAACGACCAGAGTTTCGCGCCGGCCGCCGACACGGCATGCAGCGCGAACTGCGGGGCGAACATGTTGATCAGCGAAGGCACGTAGAGTGTCCCGTCCGCCCCGATCGCCGAGGCGCCCGGCATTCCGCCCAACGGCAATTCCCATTGCTGAGCCCGATCGCTGTTCAGGGCGCGGAGCGTGCCGTCGTTCAAGCCAACGTAGATGGCGCCATCGGAGGCGATACTGACCGGCGACACACCCGAATCCGTACCCGGGTAAGTCCACCTCTCCGTGCCGTCGGGATTCACCGAGACCAGTTCGCTGCCGGAGACGTAGAGGACACCTTTGCCGTCGATGGCGACGGTGTTCATCCAGATGTTGTTCTGCAGCATCCAGAGTTGCGTGCCGGCCGGGCTGACGGCGTACAGGCGCCCCCAGCGCGTGCCGAAATACACCGTGCCATCCGAACCGATGGCGGGCGGCTCGGAGGCTTGATCCGACTTCTCAAGGCGCCAATCGAGATCACCATCCGAGTTGAATGCGAGGAGCGCCATGGTCGATTCGTCCTCCTGCACCACGGCGTAGATCGTGCCATCGGCGGCCAGGGCGATTCCGCCCGCCGCTGCTCCCGAGAAGTCGTAGCGCCATCGGACGGCGCCGTTGGGGCTCAGTGCGAACAGGGAGTGGCCGTTGGGCGGAGCGACGTTATGATTCAGCCGGGTGGCGGCGGTGAAAAAGACCGTGCCGTCCGGAGCCAGGACGGGCCCGCCGCCGAGCGTGCCCTGGAAATCATAATCCCATCGTTTCAGCCCCAGAGGGCCGACCGCATACATCTTCCCATCCCCTCCGCCGAAACAGACAGCGCCATCGAGTCCCACCGACGGTGTCGAAACACCGCTGCCGATTTCGAGCTTCCAGACCAATTCACCCGGCTGCGCGATACGTCTTTGGCCCGGGACGACAGCCGACAGCGGGCCTGGCCCAACCAAATTGGCAGCCTGAACCGCATAGAAGTAGTCAACACCCGGAATGGCGGTGGTGTCGTCGAAGTGCGTCGTGGCGCCGATGCCGCCGGCCAGAGATGTCAGTGCGTTGGGGTTGGTGCCGCGCCAAACGGAGTACTCCGCGGCATCGGGCACGCTGCTCCAAGTGATGACGGTCTTCTCCGTGAAGGCCAGGGAGGCGGTGACGGATTCGGGGGCAACGGGTGGCGCTTTCGGGAGCCGGGGTGTGCCGCCGCTATTGTGGGCGTCGCGCCGATACCGCGGCCATTGGGTCTCCGGCAGGCCGCTGCCCGAACCCTCGACGGCATAGAGGCGGCCATTGCTGCCTCCGAAATAGACCGTACCGTCCGCACCCAGCACCGGGGAACTCGTCAGGGTGGTCCCTGCCGCGAACACCCATGCGGGTTGGCCGTCGGGCGCGATGGCGTGCAGGTGTTGGTCCTGCGCACCCGCCACGTAAACGGTTCCGTCTGCCGCAACTGCCGGCGTCGCCACCACCGCGTCGGTTTGTGGCACGCTGACTCGGTATTCCCAGCGGAGCGTGCCGTCCGGTCGGAGGGCAACGACGCGTCCATCAAGGAATGCCGAGTAGACCGTTCCATCGCCGCCGATGACCGGGGAATTCACTGAAGCCGACTGGCTGGCGAAGGTCCAGACGTTGCTGCCGGTCGGGGAGAAGGCGTAGAGCCAGCCTTCCAGGATGCTTGCGCCCGAGGAAGCCACGTAAAGGGTGCCGTGGTCAGCGATGGCCGCAGGGCCGCTGAGGTCCCGAGGGACGGCGACGGTCCAGCGGAGGTTGCCGTCGGGGTTCATCGCGGCGAAGCCGCCGTAGCGCAGGTTGAGATAGAGTGCGCCGTCCTGGCCGATGACCGGGCTTGCCAAGCACGCCTGTGGAGTGGAAGCGACCCAGCGAAGCGTGCCGTCCCCCCGCAAAGCGTACAACCGACCGTCGCCGGCGACACTGTAGATTGTGCCATCGGCGCCAAGCACCGGGACGTCGAATCCCGACCCTGAGGGGCTCGGAAACGACCAGCGCACCGAGCCGTGCGCTTGGAGCGCTCGCAGATGACTGCCGCCGACGTAGAATACATCGGCGGCCCCGACGACCGGCGCGCCGTCCACGCCCCCCGCCGGTGCGTATCGCCAGAGTTCCCGACCCGATGCGCTCACCGCATACAGCGCCTGGCCCGGGGCGACAATCAGCACCGTGCCATCGGCAAGCACCGCCGGTGGCGATGACAGCCCCGACTCGGGGGTCGGGATCGCGTTGAAAGTCCACTTCAGGTCACCTGGAGCCGCCAGACAGAAGGTGCGTACAATCAAAGCAAATGCCAGAGGAACGTAGGTCTTCATGGCGAACACGCTTTTAGGTGTCGGGTTCGGTGTCGAACACGCGGCAAGACTTGCTGCGTTGTATCACGTTCGAGGTGGCTGCATTGTGCCCGACCGGGAGAGGCCATTCAACGGGGAAAGGGGTGTTGATGTCCGTGGTGATGAGGCTCGCGAGATCGGCCTGGTCGTTCACGTGCGCAATTGGCCCTGGCCGAACCCCAGCCACTTGTAGCTGGTCAACTCTTCGAGTCCCATCGGACCGCGCGCCCCCACTTTGTCGGTGCTGATCCCGATCTCCGCCCCCATGCCGAACTCGCCCCCGTCGGTGAAGCGCGTCGACGCGTTCCAGTAGACCGCGGCGGAGTCCACTCCGGCCAGGAACCGCCGGGCCCGCGCTTCGTCGGCGGTCACGATGGCGTCCGAATGGGCTGAGCCGTAGCGATTGATGTGGGCGACGGCGGCGTCCACACCATCGAGCACGCGGACGTTGAGGACGAGGTCGTTGTACTCCGTGAACCAGTCTTGCTCGGTCGCGCCGCGCAATCCGGACAGATGGGGCTGCAGGATCGCCAGGGCCGCTTCATCGACACGCAATGCCACCTGCCGCTGCTGCAGGTGTTTCCCGACGCCCGGCAGGAAGGCCGCGGCGATCGGGGCATCGACGAGCAGCGTCTCGATCGCATTGCAGACAGCCGGGCGCTGGCATTTGGCGTTGAGAACGATCTGCTCGGCCATTGCGAAGTCGGCTGCGCGGTCCACAAACACATGGCAAACGCCTTTGTAATGCTTGATCACCGGCACCTTCGAGCAGTCCGCCACCGCCCGGATCAACCCCTCGCCGCCTCGCGGCATGCAGAGGTCGATGTATTGACTGAGCGACAACAGCGCCGGGATGGCCTCGCGCTCGGGGGTTTGCACCAACTGGATCGCGTGCTCCGGAAACGCCGGCAGGGCCGCCCTGCCCGCGTCGGCCATGACGGACGCAATCGCGCGGTTCGAGTGCAGGGCTTCCCTGCCCCCGCGCAGAATGGTTGCGTTGCCGGACTTGAAGCAGAGGCCCGCGGCGTCGGCGGTCACATTGGGCCGGCTTTCATAGATGATCACGATCACGCCGATGGGCGTCGAGACCTTCTCGAGTCTCAGGCCATTGGGACGCACCCGCTCGTCGAGCAATCGCCCGACCGGATCGGGCAGGGCCGCAACCTCGCGGAGACCGCGGGCCATCGCCGCGATCCGCTTGTCGTCGAGGCGCAGCCGATCGAGCATGGCTCGGGACAACCCGGCTTGGGCCCCGATTTCGAGGTCGCGGCGGTTCTCCGTTTCGAGTTGGGACGCGTGCGCTTCGAGAGCCGCGGCCATCGACTCGAGGCAGCGGTTCTTGTCGGACGTGGACAAGCCGGCCAGTTCGCGCGCGGCGGCTTTGGCCCGCCGCGCGATTTGGACCATGGCGTCTTGAAGTGTCATAAGCCGATCTGTGCCGGAGCCGCGCTGGAATCGTCGACCGATGAAACGGGTTGCGGACAGGTCAAGTTTGTATGCTGTGTCCGAGGGGTCAAGGATTCTCTGGACCGGATTCGCTGGATCGGGGCGCCGCTCGTGAGCGGTCATCGAGTCTCTCGCTGTCTGGTCTCCGGAATCCAATCGAAGCGCCTCGCGAAACTGGGTCAGGGCCTCCCCGACGCCCCTGTCGCACCGGGCGTTGGCAAGGTTCAAACGCGCACGGAGATGGGGCGGCCGAAGTTGGCCAGGCGGGGCGCGACCTCGGCCAGAAGCACAGGCAGCGGCCGCACAACCACGGGCGGCCCGATGCGAAAGAGGTGTCGCCTCGGACAAAAAAAGAGGCCGGGGGGCGCCCCCGGCCTCGGTGTCACTGAAACCACGATGCTCTTACTTCTTGATCCGGCCAAACACGATCGGCCCGACTTGGGACGGGTCGAGCGTGAAGGGGCTCACGCTCCCGGCGGGCGCATCCGCCCACGTGACAGGAGGCGTGAGCGATGTGGTGTATTGGAGCGTTCCGCCGCCTGTCCACGCGACGGTCACGGTCCCGTTGGGGTTGACCGTGATGCTGACGAACTCGGGCGGGGCGACGCTGAAGTTGCCGTAGTCGCGGAACTTGGCGACGAAGACGCCTTTGAGAGCCACATCGCTGATGTTGCCGTTTTCCGGCGAGAACTCCGGCCCGACGAAGAGCTTGTCCGGCATGGCCGGGTCAAACGTGCTGGCGCCCAACTGGGTCCAGTCCACTCCGTTGTCGCTTCGGAAGATAGTGAACGTCTGACCGACGCGTTGGAGTCGGCACCACGCATTCGGATAGAGCGGCGTGCCGCCCCCGCCCGCGGAGTCCGCGGCGGCTCCGGTCTGCAAGCGCCGGTTGCCTTCCCAACTGTTGTTGCCCGGCGTGCCCATCGCGGTCCGCACCGGGTTCACGTGCACCTTCTGGTAACGGCCGGCTGTTCCGTCATAAGGCGGATCGGTGAAACCGCTGCCCGTTTGCGTGGCCCGATCGACGCCGAAGTTGGTGACGTCGCGGGCGATGAGGCCCGCGCGGGCCCATTGACTCGACGCATCCTGGTACTCGACGCGGAGCACTTTGTCGAAGTCGCCGGTGACTTCCTCGTAGACGAAAGTGGCCTCGTCGTACGTCGCCCATTCAGTGACGCCATCACTGTACACGTCGAATCCGTTGTCGGCGGTGGCGAGGACGCCGTTGCCGAGGGCGGCTTCGTTGGCGCCCACGACGCCCCATTTCATCGCCGACACCTTGAAGTCCTTCGACTCGCTGGTCATGGCGTTGCCGGCCAGGTCCTTCACGTTCTTCACCGTGACGGTGTATGTGTTGCCCACCGTCAATCCCGAGACGGTCAGGACAGCGCCCGGCGAACCTCCGTAGAACTTGATGCCGGTGATGGTGCCGGCCGACAGGGTGTAGTTGGACTGGGTGCCGGCCGTGGCGGCATCGACCTTTTCGTCGAACGTCACGCCGACGTCGAATGTGGCTCCTGTCTGGCTGGGGAGCGCCCCGGCGCCCGCCAGTCTTGGCGGAGCGGCGTCAGCGGTGACGGTCAACGTGGCTGTCGCGCTCGGCTGAACGACGGCCGGCACGGAGCAGATGACCTGGAACTTGGTACCGTTGTCGGCGAGCGTCACGACCGGCGTGGTGTACGAGGCCAGCGTGGCGCCGGCGATGTCAGTCCACGTGCTCGTGCCCGGGGCCATCTTCTGCCACTGATACGCGAGGGCGGCGCCATAGGCGGACGTCCCAGTCGCAACCACGGTGAACGTGGCTTCGCGTCCGATCATCGCCGTAGTGTTCGCCGGTTGCTGCGTGATGGTGACCGAACTGCCGGTCGGGTCCACATAGCAGCCAACGACGTCGCCGGTCAGGGTCGGCGCCGAGCCATTCGCCGGATCGGGGTCGAGTTCTTTGATGTAAGCCGCGCTGAAATCGTCAGCCCCGCACCAACTCGGGTCGTGGTGGACTTCGAGCATGTAGTACCGCTTGCCCTTCTCGAGGGTGATGGTCGGGGCGGTCGGCCACTGGTTGAGCGTCGAGTAATCCGAGCGGCGGCTTTCGAGCGTGCCCGAGTAGATTTGCGTCCAGCCGCGTGGATCGCTCCACCCGCCCGGCTCGGCGGCGATCATCACCATGTTCGCCGGATCGTCGTCGGTGCTCATATAAAGCCACCAACGATCGGCCCCGGCAGTGAGGAAGACGTAGTTGCCGTCCTCGGGCGGGATGAAGTAGCCCTCGAGCGTGTCGAAGTATTCCCGGGCCGGGTCGGCGGCGGCGTCGCGGCCCGCGCCGTTGGCCGGGTACTCCCACATCGGCATGAGGTCCATGCGGTCGGGCTGGTTCGGATAGCGGGGGTCGTTGAACAGGTTCTGGGGGCTGCCGCCGCTGTTGTCGTTGAAGCCGGTGTATTTCTTGTGGAGCACGCGGCCCAGCATGAACATGAAGGTCTTGAACTCCGCCTGGCTGTTCGGGGCCACCGTGTTGCCGAGAACGGAGCGGTCTTTCACATTGTTCACGACCACGACGTAGGTGGCGCCTTCGTTCTGTTTGGCGGTCGCCAGAACGACGCTCGCGCCCAGCGCCGTCGCCGAATTCACGGTCAGACCCGCGATCGTGTAGTTGGCCTTGTTGCCGCCGGTGGCCTCATCGACCGGCTCGGAGAACGTCAGGACCACGCCCAGGAAATCGGTGCTGCCCTTGGCGGAAACCAACACCGGCGGGGTGTCATCCCGCACGACGGTCAAGGTCGCTTCGGTCGAGGTCGCCGTTCCGGCGGTGTTGGTGACCTCGCATTTGATCTTGGCCTGGTTGTCGTTAAAAGACACCGCGGTCATGGTCAGCGTCGGAGCGGTGGCCCCGTCGATCGCCGCGTTGTTCTTGTACCACTGAAAAGCCAGCGGCGCGGAGCCGTCGAACCCGATGGTGAAGGTGGCATTGGCCCCTTCATCGACGGTTTGGTTTTGCGGGTTGGCCGTGATCGACGGCGCCGTCGCCGCAGCGGCCACAACCGTCTGGATGTTCAGGTCGTCCATCCAGTGAGCCGCGTTCTCGCCGCCGGTGCGCGCGCCGAACGCGAACAGGCCCTCGACCGGGACGAATTCGGGCAGGAGGAGGTTGGCGTAGAGGGGTTGGCCCTTGTAGCTCACGTTCAGGGTGCCGGCCCGGGTGAGTTGAATGGACACATCCTCGAACTTGCTGGTCACCAAGTCGGCTTTGGCGAACACGGTGTGCGCGACTGTCACGTTGTTGTACTTGACGTCGATGGCGGGCGCTTCGCCGTCGCCATTGTCATAGATGTCGAAGCAAACGCTGATGCCTGTGGTGGTGCCGCCTTCCTCGCCGAAGTTCGAGCCGGCAGTCACATCCTGTCCGAAGGAAAAACTATAGCCGTCGGCGGGGTTTCCCGAACCGGGTCCGATCTGCAATTTGAAGGTGACGGTGAAGCTCTCGAGTGCCTGGTACGAGTCGAGATCGTCCACAACCATCGTTCCCTGCAAACTGTTGGCCGCTGGAGTGATGGCCAGATGCCCATCCTCGATAACCGCACTGCCGCTGAACCAGAGCCCCAGTTGGTTGGGGTCGCTGAAGTTCGAGGTGAACGATCCGGCCAGCGCTGTCGCGCCCGCCAGAGCCGTCACCAGGAGTCCTTGTATGAGTTTTAGGTGCATAGGATCGCTTTCTCTCCATTATTCCGATTCCGTTCGCAGGGGATTCCCGTGGGACCCGTGCCATCGCCCGAGCCACATCCCTCCCGCACGGGAATACCCGCAAACGCACTTTCAATGAGGGTTGCTGCCACGGAATACTTTGGAATTACGCAAACTGTATGGACACATCCCGGCTCTGGCAACAAAAAAACTGGGCTCAACAACTGGGCTCGGCACAAGAAACCGGGCGCATCTCGGGTGTTTCGTGCGGAGGGTCGCGGCGAGAGGCTGGAGCGCAGCTTTGCATGCTGCTTGAATGCTGCTGGATCGCGGGTTTGCAGCCTGCGGGGCCGCGATAAACTCGGAGGCCGGTGCGCCAGAGCGGGCCCTTGCCGGTTACAGACCGGCGATACGGCGGATCGAGCCGCTGTTGTGGGCCTTGGGCTTGGGATCCTCCTCGCCGGCGCAAAAACTTGTCCAGGAGAGTTTTAGGCCCAATCTGACAGCCATTCCTCCGACATTGCTTTTGGCTCGACGGGCCGCGGGGTCGCCGGCTTAATGTCCGCTCTCATGCCAAATTCAAGCCCTACGTCTGCTCGATCCGCCCAGCAGCGCCCGGGTTCCTTGCGGAGTTCCCCGAAACACGGCGGGTTGGCGACTGTATTCGGACCGGTCGCGGACATCTTGAGGACCGGCCCGGACGCCCTGCCGCTGACGGATGAAGCCGAGATCAGGAATCGATACCGGAGGGGTCGGCTCTCGGTCTTTTTGTCCATCACGCTGGGCTACGCGATGTATTACGTGGTTCGCCAGGGTTTCGCGGTGGTGAAGAAGCCGTTGCTGGAAACGGGTGTGTTCGACGCGATGCAGATCGGCTCGATCGGGTCGGTGTTCTTCGTGACCTACATGATCGGCAAGTGCTTCAACGGGTTCCTGGCCGACCGTTTGAACATCAAGCGGTTCATGGCGCTGGGGCTGCTCGGGTCGGCCACGATCCTGGTGTGCCTGGGCTTCTGTTCGAGCTTCCATCTCTTCGCCGTGCTCTGGGGCTTGTGCGGATGGTTTCAGACCTTCGGCGCTGCGCCCTCCGTCGTTTCGTTGAACCAGTGGTTCTCGAGCAAGGAGCGCGGCACGCTTTACGGGATTTGGTTCTCCGCCCACAACATCGGCACGGGACTGACGTACATCATCACCGCCCTGATCGTGGGCGCGTTCGGGTGGCGCATGGGGTTCTTCGCGCCGGGGCTGCTGGGGATGAGCGCGGCGGTGCTGCTTTACCTCTTCATGTATGACCGCCCGCAGGTCTACGGGCTTCCGCCGATCGCGGTTTACTCGGGCGAACAGACGCTCGATGAACTCAAGGCCAGGGACAAGCCCTTGTTCAAAGCGCAACTCGCGGTTGTGGCCCGGCCCGCCGTCTGGATTCTGGGACTGTCGTCCGCGGCCTGTTACGTGACCCGGTACGCCTTCGAGTCGTGGGGCGTGGTGTTTCTCTCCGAGGCAAAGGGGCACAGCCTATTGAAGGCCAGCGGCATCATCTCGATTTCGCAGTTCGCCGGGATCGCGGGGGCGGTGACCTGCGGCTGGATTTCGGACCGGTTCTTCGATCACCAGCGCAGCGTCCCCTGTCTGCTGTTCGGGCTGTTCTTCGTGCTGTCGACCGCCGCCTTCGTGTATGCGCCTCCCGAACACGTCTGGGTCGACTACGTCAGCATGGTGGTGTTCGGCTACACGGTCTACGCGCTGGTGACCTACCTGGGAGGGTTGATGGCGGTGGATATCTGCTCCAAGAAGGCGACGGGCGCCGCGATGGGCGTCATCGGACTGTTCAGTTACGCCGGGGCGTCGCTGCAGGAAGCCGTGGGCGGCTATCTGATCAACTCCCACAAGACGATCGGAATTGACGGGCAA
>DAOOQY010000033.1:10338-13349 GCA_035389025.1 Verrucomicrobiota bacterium | reverse complement strand
CCCCCCAGCCCTCCGGGGCGGGGCGCCACCGGGCCATCTGCTTCGTTCCTCGGTCGGTCGAGTATCTCAGGGGATACACTCCCTCCCTCGGGCCTCGCATCTGGCCCGGTGGCGCTCCCGCCAAAATCGGAAGTAATTTTTGCACAGACCCTAAGGTTGACGCGTATGCGCGGCCGCGGGATTGCTCCTCAGTCACAGAGGTCAAGGCTGTCCACGTTGTTGACGTTGGCAGTGAGCGTCTGGAAACCCACGATGAGTTGCATGGTGACCGAGCGGGCGAGGGCGAAGCCGAGCCCCTCACGCGGCGGGGATTCACAACGAAGGACCTGAAGCACACGGAGCGCTGGCACATTGGGCTCAGGTCTCTCAATTTTGCATTTGCCAGTCAACGGTTGTGCGGTCAGCGAGTGCCATGTCTCGGTTGTTGCTGATCCGCATGGTTTGCGGAATGGCGCGGCTGCGGCTTTATTGGCTTCTGTGGATACCGATGCCATACGGACGAAATCCGGTTTCTCGATCACGGGCATGACTTGCCAGGGTTGCGCGCGCAACGCGGCCCAGGCGATCCAGGGCGTTGCCGGTGTAACGAACGTCGTCGTGGATCTCAGCGCGGGTCGGGCGACGGTGTGGTGGGAACCGGGCCGGACTGCGGACGATGAGGCCGTGGTCGCCGCTGTCCAACGCGCCGGGTTCAGCGCGAGGGCCCTCGACGCTGAAAACGTTGATGGGCCGGGAGCATCGGACGGCCGCGCGAGCCGCGGCACCGAGGTCTGGTCTCCGCTGGCGGGCTGGCGGTTCAACGTCGTGGTGGGCGGGGCGGTGACCTTGGTGCTGATGGCTGGCGAGTGGGTGTTGGGTCTGGGGATGACGCGATGGTTCCAGTGGCTCGCGTTCGGTCTGGCCCTGCCGGTCCAGATCGCTTGCGGATCGCGATTCTATCGTGGCGCGTTCAATCAACTCCGGGTTGGGCGGGCCAACATGGACACGCTGGTGGCTTTAGGCTCGACCACCGCGTTCGCCTACAGCACCTGGGGCCTGTTCGCAGGCGCCCCAACGCATCTGTACTTCATGGAGGCGGTGGGCATCCTGACCCTGATCAGCGTCGGGCATTGGCTCGAAGCGGCGGCCACGGCGCGAGCGTCCGCCGCCCTTCGCAGCCTCATCGAGTTGGCGCCGCCCAAGGCCCGACGCCTTGGTGCGGACGGCGCGGAGTCGGCTGTTCCAGCAGCCAAATTGGTGATCGGAGATCGCATTCTGCTTGCACCAGGCGACCGCGTCCCGACCGACGGCGAGGTGATCGACGGCGCGTCGGCACTCGACGAGTCGATGCTGACCGGTGAGTCGATGCCGGTCGAGAAGAGGGCGGGCGCGAGGGTCTACGCCGGCACGCTCAACGGGAGCGGGCGATTGGTGGCGCGGGTGACGGCGATTGGCGAAGCCACCGCCCTGGCGAGCATCATCGCAATCGTCCAGCGGGCGCAGAACAGCCGGGCAATGATTCAGAAGCTCGGGGACCGGGTCAGCGCCGTGTTTGTGCCGGCTGTGGTGTTGGTTGCGATCGCGACCGGTTTGTGGTGGGGGCTGGATTACGCGTCGGCCCGTGAGACTGCCGGGCGATTCATGCCCTGGCTGTGGGCGGTCACGCTGCCGACCACGTCTCTGGCGGCAGCATTCATCCATGCCGCGGCCGTCTTGATTGTCGCCTGTCCCTGCGCGATGGGCCTGGCGACTCCGGCCGCCATCATGGCCGGCGCCAACGCCGCCGCGCGGCGCGGCCTGCTGATCCGCGACGGGGCGGCGCTCGAGAAGAGCGGACGGATCACCGCGGTGCTGTTCGACAAGACCGGCACACTGACCCAGGGCAAGGTGAGCGTGGCTGAGTTTGCAGATTTGAGAGCGGGCTCGGGACGGGATGGAACCGCGCAGGCTTTAGCAGCCGATCTGGCCGAGCCGTCGCGGCACCCGCTCAGCGTGGCGATTGCGGCGTGGGGGCGCAGCCGGCTCGAGGCGACCACGGTCGGATCGGCCAAGGCGCCGGCTCTCGATGATTGGCGCGAAGTCCGGGGATGCGGAGTCGAGGCACGCCGGGGCGGAGCCGTTGTGCGACTGGGATCGCTTCGCTGGCTGCGCGAGGGCGGTGTTGATGTCACGCCGGCAACGCGATTCGCGGCCGACTGGACAGAGCGAGGCGCGACCGTGTTGGGGGTGGCGACGGGCGGCGCTTTGGACGGGGTGATGGCATTGACGGACACGCTCAAGGCCGGAGCGGAGGATGTGGTGGCCGCGATTCGTCGTCAGGGCAAGGAAGTGCACCTGGTAACAGGCGATCAGGCGGCGACGGCTGCGGCCATCGCGCGGCAGGCGGGGATCGACCCAAGAAGGGTTTTTGCCGAGGTCCCGCCCGAGCGGAAGGCAGAGATTGTGCAGCGTTTGCAGGACCAGGGGCAGAGGGTGGCGTTTGTTGGAGACGGAATCAACGACGCCCCGGCGCTCGAACAGGCGGACCTGGGGATTGCAGTCAGCCGAGCCAGCGATGTGGCGCGCGAGGCGGCGGACATCATTCTGCTGCGATCGGACATCGAGGCGATTCCGGAGGCGATGGGACTGGCGCGGGCGACGCTCCGCACGATCCGGCAGAATCTGTTTTGGGCCTTTTTCTACAACGCGGCGGCGGTGCCGCTGGCTGCACTCGGGTTTCTCAGTCCGCTGGTTTGCGCGGCGGCGATGGGTCTATCGGATGTTCTGGTAATCGGCAACGCGCTGCGTCTGCGGCGTTGGCGATATCGCAACTGGAATCCTTGATCCCTTCAACGCAGCTCAGAAACTTGATCCGTCTGCAAGGCGTTTGACCGGTCGAGGATTCTAACTGCGCGTCAACTGGAGGCCGGTCTCGGAGAGGCTCAGGTTTACGAACCGCGCCCGCGAGTTGGGCGGGGACTCGATCAAGGAGCGGCGGACGCGCTTGGCGGCTTCCTCGTCTTTGGCGAGCATGAGGAAGAAGCCGCCGCCGC
>DAOOQY010000033.1:0-10238 GCA_035389025.1 Verrucomicrobiota bacterium | reverse complement strand
ACGCGCTTGGCGGCTTCCTCGTCTTTGGCGAGCATGAGGAAGAAGCCGCCGCCGCCGGCGCCCAGGAGTTTGGCGGCCGCCAGCCAGTCGCCGACCTGGTCGAGGACGCGCTGGGTTTCGGGCGGGTTGGTGCCGGCATCGAGCCTTTGGTTCAACTGCCAACTGCGGCGGATGACCTCGCCGAGCGCGGCGTAATCGCATTGCTGGAGGGCATCGCAGGCGCGCGCCGCGTTGGCGCCGATATCGCCAATGGTGGCCAGGTGCTCCGGCGAATTCAGGAAGATGCCGCGCACGATCTCGTGGAGGATGCCTTTGGCGAGCCGGGTCACACCGGTGTAATAGAGCAGCATCAGCGTGTTGGCGTATGCGGGCTCGAACAAGTGATGCGGGAGCCACCGCACTCTCGGCTTTTGCGCCAGGCCCGGCGCGGTCTCGACGAGTTTGAGTCCGCGGAAGATCGCCCCGGCCTGATCCTGCCAGCCGCCGCCCGTGGTCAGCATTTGTTCGAGGGCGAGCGTTCTCGAGGACAGGACGTCGCGGTCCCATCCGAGTCCGCACAGTTCGCCGGCCGTTGCGAGCAGAGTGGCGGCGAGGATGCTGCTGGTGCCCAGCCCGGAGCCTTTGGGGACGGCGGCGAGCATGGAGATTTCGATGCCGCCGCCGAAATCGAGCAGTTGCTCTTCCAAGGTTGAGAATCGGCCGTGGGCGTGGAAGCGGGGGAGGAATCCCACCAGAGCCAAGGCGGCCTTGGCGAGCCCGAATTCGCTCCCCGGTTGGCCGCACGTGTCGAGATCCTCGAAGCGGCGAATCCGTTGCTCGACGCCCAGGTCGATCGAGCGCAGGACGATTTCAGGGTGGGGACACAACTTGCAGAAGACCTGGATGGGCGGCTGCCCGTTGAGGTCCACCGCCACGTTCACCACCTGGCCCCCGAATTCCAGACAGTAAGGCGGGGTGTCGGTCCAACCCCCCGCGAGATCGAGCCGCACCGGGCTGCGTCCCCAGACGATCTGGTCTTCGAGGACGTTGCATCGTGGGAGCACAGGCTGCAACTGAACCTCTTGAACGATCAACTCGCGCAGCCGGGCGAATGCGCTCTGTTCGAGTTGTTCCCAGTCGGGCTGCCGGCGATGGCGCATCACGGACGATCGGAACATCTCGTCGTGGACGCGATGGAGCGGTTCGACCGGCTGGGCCGCATCGGCATTCGAAGGCTGTTCGGGGAGCGGGTCGGAGGTTTCGGCGAACATCCTGGCTGTTGCTTCGAGGTCAAGCCGGTAAAAGACGCTCCAGCGCGAGTTGCGCAGCATGGGGAGCAGGCATTGGCGACGGCGTTGGGCCCGTTGCCGGTAGAGGCGATCGAGGTTGACCTGCCGGCTGAGGGCTTCGGCCGAGAGCCGGCGCGCCTCGCGCCAGAGAGTGGCGCATTTCGGGTTGGGCGCGGGGTCGGGTGCGCAGAGCCACTCGATGAAGCGTGGGGCCAGCGTCTCGGGTTCGACGACGGGGAACAGGGGCGCCTGCTGGACATCGGCGTTTGGATCGAGGCCTGCCGCGCCCAAATCGATTCGTCGGCGGGCGAACCAATCGGGCGCTGGGGCGCCCAGCCAGAGGGTCAGTGGATTCCCGACCGGGCCGCGGAACTCGTCGCTGAATCCATAGAACCGCACTGCGAATGCGCTGTCGCCCACCGGCACGAAATCGAGGCAGACCCCCGACTCGAGGTGCAAATCCCAGGCGTTGTCCGGGACCCCGGTCAGCACGTGTTCGGAGCCGAGGTTCCACGTCTGCGGCACGACGCTGTTCTCGACCCAGAGGGTGTGGTTCTTATCGAGACCGATCGGCAGGTCGAATCGGCAGTTAAGGCGGTAGATGTCCGGATGCCGCTTGACGCCGGTGATGCCCAGTCGGGTCTCGTCCAACTGGGCGTTTTGCAGCGCCGAAATCGACTCGATCATCTGGCGGCTTGTGCCGAAGTGGTGGAATCGCGCCTCGGGAAGCGCCACCACGGCGCAGGCCAGGGCGCTGATCTCGGGGTCGGGCTCGACCGGGGAACTGCCCAGCGACAACCCGAACTGGCTGTAGAGTTCGTAGTTCGAGGCGCGGTCGCCCGCAAAGCCGGAGCCATTCCAGCCGCAACGTTGCATGAGAACCCGGATCGCGCGTTCGCTCAGCAGCCACATGCCTGTATCGACCAATGGAAAACAGTCGCCCGCCGCCTCGCGGATTTGGGCTGGGGTTGGCTTTTGCAGGAAGAACGCGAGTTCTGTCGGGCGGCGGCGGTTTGCGAAGAAGACCCCGTGATGGCGGGCTTTCTCGGGCGGCACCCACATGCCCAGGCCCAGGACGTCCACAGCGGGAAACGGAGGGAGTTGGCGGGCGAATTCGAGCAGCACATCGCCGCTCGCAACCATCGCCACGCATCCGGAGGGCGCGTGGTCCAGGACCCGCCGGTAAGCCGGCAGTTGCAGATCGAGCAGAGTTTGATCGAGCCTCTGTCCGCGCGCCCAGCGGAACACGGGGATCGGCATGAGCAGTTTGCCAACCGGCGCGTAGGCGGGCAGTCGCCGGCTCTGGCCACCGCCGTGGATGATGAGCTTGCGGTTTTCGCCAAGCCATTCGGCGAAGGGAGAGGCAGGCGCGGTTGCGCGCCAGGCCTCGGCCAGCACGTGGGCGGTGCCTCCTCCGGACCCGATGTGCGGGCCGGGCGGGTCGCTCGTGGCAAACCATTCGGGGCGCGGGCGTCCCTCGAGGGCTTCAAACGCCTCCGCCATGCGCGACGGAAGCGACAACAGGACCTGCATCGGAAGACGAGTTGCGTTCATGCGACCGGTGCAATGGTGTCATCCGCTCGCGGGCGCGTCGAGCCGATTGCGGCCCGGCGCCAATGTGGTGCTTTCCGTCGGCCAGGTTTCCCATTAGGGTGCGGTGAAATGAAATCCTCGACGCGGCTCGAGTATTACTTTGTCCAGTCGCTCACGCTCATCCGTGTCCCGTTGATCCTCGCTTTCCTGGCGATCAGCGTGTTCGCCGGTGTCCCACTTTCCGCCGGGTGGTTTCTCGCGGCCTTGGGGGCGATGATTCTGTCGGCGATCACCGACCTATTCGACGGCTACTTTGCGCGTCGGTTCGGCGTGACCTCCCGTTTGGGCAGTCATGCCGATCCCCTCACGGACAAAATCTTCTATCTGACGACGTTTCCAACCCTGGTCTACCTGGCGGCCCGAGACGGACAACTCGGGCACGCGCGCATTCTCCTGGTGCTCGCGATTCTGTTTCTGCTGCGGGATCAGTGGGTGTCGTTCCTCCGCTCGATCGGCGCGCTCCACGACATCAGCGCCAAGGCGAATTGGTCGGGCAAGGTGCGGACGCTCATCTCGTTTCCGACGATCTGCCTGATCTATTATTATCTACAGGCTCCGGCGGATTGGACCTTGCGCCCGCCTTTGTGGCTGGTGCACGGCCTCGAAGGTTTAAGCATGCTGATCAACCTCATCTCGATTGGCGTCTATACGCGGCGGTTCCTGCCCGCCCTGCGGGCCGAATTGCGGCCCGATCAGCAGCCAGGCCCGTCGCAATAGGGGCTCGACGCCGACCTGAGCATGGGCGACTGTCATGCGGGTTAGAGCTTCACAAGCCGCGCCACAGGATGTCCAGGGCAAGCACGGCATAAGCGCTGACGAGGTGGGGGTCTTTCTCCCACCAGCGGTTTTCCTCATTGGCCCACCACCCGTCGGCGTTCTGCAGGTTCATCAGGCGCAGCGCAAGCTCGCGGCGCCACGCAATCTGGCGTCCGTCCTTCAGTTCGAGCGTGTCCATGCCGCAGGTGTTGAGGGCTTTGGCCATCAGATGCAGGTAGTAGTAGTATCCCTGCTGTCCCATGCCCGGATTCTCGTCGAGCGTGTAATGGGCGCGCAGCCAATCGACGGCCCCCACCACGCGCGGATCGTTCCGCTCGAGACGGGCGTACACGTAGCTGAGCAGTCCCGCGTAGCTGATGCTGCCGTAGGAACGAAGCGCGACGCGTCCGGTCGCGGCGTTGGTCACTCCGCCCGCCATGCTGTAACCGGGATAATAGACGAACCCGCCCCGATCCTCGGGGGCGTCGGAGACCCAGGGCTGACGGTTGTGGCTTGGGAGGTTCTGGCAGTTCTGGATGAACTGGATGGCCGCGTCCCAGTCGAGGGGGCGGGTCCCGGCGGGCAACCGGTCCTGGGCCAAGTGGTCCGTGGCCCGCAGAGCTTCGAGGGCGACGAGCGTATTGTTGAGGTCGGCGTGTTTGTTCTTGTCGCCGTACCCGACGCCTCCATCCAGGGGCGTATCGAGTTTACCCGGCTCACCGAAGTCATTCTGCGAGCGCGCCAGGAACGCATGGGCGCGCCGGAGCATGTCGTGATGCTCGGGGCGGTTGGCGAGGGCCAGCGTGGTTGCGGTGATTGCGGTGTTGTAGTTGATGAGGCTGCCGCGGTGGAGGCTGCCATCGGGATGGGCGCTCGACGCCAGGTAATCGATTGCTTTCACGAGCGCGGGGGGCGGATTGGTGCGGTAGCGTCCGCTGGGATCGCCGAGGAAACCGCTGACAACCAGGGCGGTCAGGGCCGGATGATCCGCGGTTGACCACCAGCCGGCGGCGTCCTGCTGCTTCAGGAGCCAGGTCAACCCGCGGTCGATGGCGTGCTGCACTTCGTTGCGCAGCGAGAGATCGGGAGCGCGGTCCGGGGGAACGGCCGCGTCGGCGGCTCCGGCTGCTGAAACCCATCCGCAAAGGCCCGACAAGACTCCTGCGTGAACAGCCGTCCGGAACATCGTTGAAAGAGATCGCATCGGGCCGCAGGCTATCGCGAACATCGCGGCGACGCAAACCTGCAAGAGCGGATGAGTGTCAAACCATGAACACGTGGGAGGGCAACACGGTCAATTCCGTATCACCCTGTAGTCGAGCCTTGACTCTCGGGGCCAATCATTCGTCTCATGGCGATGGTGAACACCTTGAGTCCGTCGGGCGCGCGCGTATGGAGTCATATGAACAGCCTGCCAGCCGAGACAGTTCGAGAGGGCACGGCGATGAGTCGTCTTCTCGATTGGTGCGAGGGGCAGGAGGCGACCGATTTGCATGCCCGGGCGGGGAAGCCTTTCACCGTGCGCGTGCATGGGCGGCTCGCGCCTGTGCCGGCTGATCTGTTTGCGCCGCTCACCGACGAGGGGCTGTGCGAGATGCTGCGGGAGACCTTCTCGCCCTCGACCTGCGTTCGGATCGAGCGGCAGCGCGAGTTGGACCTGAGTTTCCACCATGGCGCGCTGCGGTATCGCGCCAACTTCAGCAAGCAGATGGGGCGCCAGTCGTTCTCGTTCCGCACGGTGCCTCAGCAGCGCCTGAGGTTGAAGGACCTGGGCCTTCCGGAGTCGTTGTTGTCCCTGGTGGACGAGCCGCGCGGGCTCGTCTTGGCGACGGGGCCGACGGGGCAGGGCAAGAGCACCACACTGCGGGCCCTCATCCAGGAGATCAACCAGACCCGGGCGATGCGGATCATCTCGATTGAAGACCCGGTCGAGTATGTCTTCACGGACGAACTCTCGCAATTCGAGCAGCGCGAGGTGGGCATCGACACCGCCTCGTTCGCCGACGGGATACGCAACGCGGTCCGGCAGGATCCGGATGTGATTTTCGTGGGTGAGATTCGGGATCGGGAGAGCATTTTCGCGGCGATGCAGGCGGCGGAGACGGGGCATTTGGTGCTGACGACGCTGCACGCCGATTCGGTGGCCCAGGCGATCGCGCGCATCCGGGAGCACACCCCGGCCGCGGAGCAGGAGGGCGTGAGCGCGCTGCTTGCCCGCAACCTGAATGCGATCATCTGCCAGCGCCTGTTGCCCAATGTGAAGGGGACCCGGACGCCGTGTCTCGAGGTGATGCGGCGCAACCGGGGCGCGCAGGAAGCCATTGCGAACAACCAGCTCGAACTGTTGAGCGGAATCATCGAGACTGCGGTCAATGAAGGGATGCACACGTTTGACCAGTACCTGACCGAGTTGCTGGCCGCCGGCGCCGTCACGCGGCAGACGGCTCTCGAATACGCCGTCAACCGGCATCGGCTCGAAATGGCCCTGCGCGGCTTCGCGAGCGCCACGCCGATCCTGCGCCGTGACGAAGACCGGTAGAATCCTCGAATCATGAAGCGCGTTGCTCGCATGACAGGTTGGGAGCCGCTCGTGGATGGGGCGGGGGCGCGTCTCGACACATTGTCACCATGCTGACTCTTTTGCGAATTGTGCTGACTGTCGCGCTGCTGTACGGCCTGATGCAGGCGGCCAGGAACGCGGGGGAGAACCCGCAGGCGGGCGATCTCGCCAACGCCTTCTGGATGGCGTATTGCGTCGTCATCGGCCTTTTTGCCGCCATCACCTGGGCGCCCGTGGTGGGCAGCCGGATTGCCGAGCCTCTGACGGGCATCCTGACGGACAGCACCTATGTCGAACGCCCCAATTGGCTGATGAAGCTGATCCGCTGGCTCGAACGCAAGCGCTGTCGATTCCTCGTCCGATGGTTCTGTTTCGTCGAGGGAGTCCGGCATCCCTGGCTCCCGGCCCAGTTCATCACGGGCCTCAACCACGCGCGGCCCGGCTCGTGGCTCGAACTTGTCTTCGCGCGCCAGGTGTATCGGTTCAACAATCTCCAGAACTGCATGCAGGCGTTCCGTGTCCTGCGCGGACGCGGCGTCATGCCTCAACCGCATCCGAACACGGAGATCAACCTTGTGCTGATGTCGCTCGAGAAAGCCGCCAAACCCGATGCCCCGGTCCTCGCCGTTCCCGCGTCGTCCGCCCCGCAACTCAAACGCAACCTGAGAATCCAGCTCGCCGCCGATGACCCGGCATCGGGGCCGCCGCCACCCTCGGCATCGACGATGTCGGGTTCGGCCGACGCCGAGCCGCCCAACCCGGCTGACCGCGCATGAAAAAGGGTCTCTTCTGGACGTTGCATCGCGCCGTGAAGGCGCTGTTCTGGTGCTTTTGGATTGCGGCGGCCGGCTTCCTCTACACGCAGCGCGCGGCCCTCGAACCGGCGGTGGACCTGGCGGAGCTTTGGTGGAACCGGCCTTCGAATCGGCCCTCAGAGTTGAGCCGCATCGAGGGGCGGGTCACCCGGATATTTGCCGCCGACAGTCTCCAACTGCGCGATGACAACGGCTGGCTGTTCAACTACGGCCTGGCGGGAGCCTCGGTTCCCAAGGCGAGCCTGAACGCGACTCCGAACGATCGGTACGCGGCCGGGGCGGGCCTGACCAATGTGACTCGCCTGGTGCTGAACCAGCGTGTGGCCATCGAGGTCACGCTGGCCAATCCCCAGACCCGGACCGGGCTGGGCCTGGCGCGGGTTGGCGAGACAAATGTGAACGAGACGCTGCTCCGCGACGGGTTGGCGCGGCTGAATCGGGACCAGATTCGCGTTCTGCCGCTTCTCGATCAGTACGCGCTGGTCCGCGCCGAACGCCTGGCGCGACGGGAACGCATCGGCCTTTGGGCGCCCACCGCGGACGAAGGGTTGCCTCCGGAGCCACAAGCGCAATAAACTATCGCGCGCCCTTGACCCGACCTGCGGCGGCGGGGAGGCGATCCGGACTCAACCGCTCGATCAATCCAAAGGGGCTGGTCCCATTCCCTCAACCGAGGATCAACTCTGCCGGCAGACTCGATGCACTGTCCGCGCGCCATGCCCCCCCCGCAGGGGGCAGTATATGACAATATCAAGAACTGACCCGTTTACGGTCGCGAACCCTTTGCGGCCACGAGGCGCGGCTGGACCCAGAAAGGCAAACGTCGGCGATCGGACACAAAGAGCGTTGACGGCCCGGCGAGGTATGATAGTTCTTCTATCATGAAAACCGTTACGGTTGCCGATTTGCGGAACAAGTTTGCCACCGTCTCGAAATGGATTCACGACGGGCAAGCCGTCACGATCACAAAGCAGGGCATCCCCTTTGCCACGCTCGCCCCAGCCCGGCGCAAGAAGGCGCCGCCCCCGCCGGTGGACCGGCTGGCACGGCTCCACCGGTTGTTTCCGGACGGGCCAGTCAAGGGTGACGTGCAAGCCGTGATTGACGATGACCGGGGGCAAACGTGAGCGCCGAAACCTACGTCGACACCGGCATTTTGGCAAAGAGCTACGTGCTGGAGTCGGATTCCGCGGCGGCCATTGCCATCCTCGAAGCGGTGGGCGATCCGTTGGTGTTTTCCCATGTCCACGCCCTGGAAATCCCCAACGCGATCCGATTGAAACGATTCCGGGGGGAGATCACGGCGGCAGAGGAAACCGCGGCAGTCCGGGCTTTCCGGGCGGACGTTGACGCGGGGAGACTGGCCCGGCCCGACTATGACTTGCCGGCGGTGTTCATTCGGGCGGAAGGGCTTTCGGCGAAGCACTCTGGTGGCATCGGCAGTCGGAGCCTTGACCTACTGCACGTGGCGGCGGCTTTGGAAGCCGGTTGCACGACGTTCGCCTCTTTCGATGATCGGCAACGAAAGCTCGCCGCCCTCGCCGGGCTGAAGCTCATTCCCGCCAAGCGCGGCGCAAAGAGCTAACCCGCATTTCGGGTGAAATGTGACTGTGACCGGTCAGATGACATCAACAATTTGTGAGAAATGCGGGCTAAGCGATTGCTCCGCTGCGCAAACAGCGCCTTGCAGTCGGCGGCTACTTCGTCTCTGCGGCCACTTTGCGCAGATCGAACCCGGTCGGGCGTGTGTAGACCGGCACTCGAGCCGTGAGCGCGTCGAAGCCGAGCAGACAGCCTTTGGACTGGCTGTTCTTTCCTGCGCCTTCGAACCGGAGCGTGTGCTCGCCTGGCGCCAGAGTGAACGTGCCCAGCCGATGCGGCATGGGGGCGATGCCCGGACCGTACAAGTCGAGCGCGCCTGCGTCCCTGCCATCGAGCCGCACCCGGTAGGCGCCATAGTCCGGCGCGTGCAGCATCTTGGCCGACAATTCGGCGGTCATTTCGGCGTCGGTCCTGAACGTCACTTCGATCCAGCTTTCGCCGGTCGAGGGCCGGAACCAGAGTTGTTTCCCATCCGTCGCTCCGCCGATGGGCTGGACTTCGAGCGGGGCTTCGGAGTGTTTGGCGTCGGGAACGGCCTTCCAGCCAACAACCAATGTCTGCTCGCGGAACGGCAGCCGGTCCGGACCCGGCGGCGGGGCGGGCCAGGGCTTGTGCGGCTCGGTCTGGTACCAGAGGGCGGCCGACGACATCAGGTCATCGCGTTCGATGAACCCGCTGCCCGTGCCGTCCGGAAAAGCCTGTGAGCCCTTGTGCTCGATTTCGACCCGGAGCGATTTGGCGAACGGGACGGGGTCCGGGATGTGAAAGCGATAGGCGGTGCTCCGATCGCCCGCGCCGTATCCTTCCCAGAGGGGCGTGCCGTAGAACGGGCCATCCTGTTGTCGGAACCCCCAGGCATCGCAAAAGTAATCTTCCGTGCCCGTGCCGCGCAATTGGGGCTCGGCGGCGCCATCGACAAAGAAGAAGTCGTCGCCTTCGCCGTACCAGCCGGAGGACATGTGGTAGACGCTCTGGATGGTCCCGACGTAATGGCCGCGTCCGGCGATGTCGGCCAGCAGGTAGTTGCGTCCCATGACGCACGGGTGCTCCTGTCGGTACATCGCGTGGAAATAGGCGGTGTCGTCGGGCAAGGAGTCCTGTTTCTGCCAATCGACGTAGTAGTAGAAGGCGCCGCATGGCTTGTCGCTTTCGTTGGTGACTGTCAAGCGGGCCGACTTGCGGAACGGCATCGGCCAATAACAGTTGCGCGCCCGGCCTTCGGACGAGACGCGGATCGGAATCGAGATGAACGATCTGTCGATGCCGTGTCCGATTCCGAAAAAGTCGCCCACCGGGCATTCGACGCTCGGGCGATCTTCGCCGTCCCAATACATGCGGAGGGTCAGGAGCCGGGAATAGAATGGGGCCTCGTGCGCGATGGTGAACCAGATGTGGGTGATGACCCCGGGGCCGTCGAGTGTGGCCAGGGTCAGGGTGCCGCCGGGCGCGATCGGACGGGCGTCCGCGTTGCCGTCTCTCCAGTTGGCGTCCGAGGAGGAGGCTCGGCGCGCCTCGAAGTCCTTGAGCCGTTCCAGTCCGGACAGCGGGTTGCCGGGCGTGAGTTGGGCCAGGGGCGTGGCGCCGCCGCACAGGGCGATCAGGGCGAGGATCGACAGAGTCGTTTTCATGGGCTTATGCAGGCGC
>DAOOQY010000032.1:0-13359 GCA_035389025.1 Verrucomicrobiota bacterium | reverse complement strand
TCTGACACAAGCGCAGCGCACCCTGCTCACGGACCGCGGTCGGTGGGACGTCCAGGCGGGCGCCATCGCTGTCACGCCCGACCGGGAGACCATCCTTGGCCTGGGCCCCCAGGCGCGTGAGCGGATTTACAACGTTCTTGCCGAGTTCCCGGAGAACTACTACCAGCACCTGGGGTTCCGGTATCGGGAGGACGGTTTCAACGAATGGTTCAGCCGAAGCGGCCTTTCCATCGAGACGCTGGCGTTGGTCAAGAGACTGATCTATCGCCGGGGCACGGCGATCTGTTTCTCGGATCTGAACGAGGTCCTGGCGGGAATCAGCTCGCCTGCCGAACAACGGCGTCTGATCAAGACGCTTTCGCGCGTCTCCACGCTCCTGGTGAGGCTCAATGTCGGTCCGGACATGGACGTGGGGCCGCTTGTAAGTTACTGGGGCAAAGTCGGCCAGGCCAAAGCGATCAAGCCGTTGCTCGAATCCCTGGCGAGCCTCCCCCGGGGCGGCTCGCTCGATATCGCTCATCTGCTCCCGCCTTTCGCCCGGATGCGTCTCTACACCTATCCCCTGCCCTCGGACGATCCCCTGGCGCTCCATCGCGATTGTCTCTGGACGGCCATGAATTTCTTTGCCGAGACGCCTGACGATCGCTTTTGCGAATTCGCCCACGCCCAGGAGGTGATCCGTTCGCAGTACTACCCGATCCAGGACGACCCGACCTTCGGCGATCTCCTCTGGATCACAAACGATCGTGGGCGCATGGTGCATGTTGCCGTCTACATCGCCGCCGACATCGTTTTCACCAAGAATGGCGCCCACTTCGCCCAACCGTGGGTCCTGATGCACATGCGCGACATGCTGGCCTTCTTCACCTCGGGCAAGCCGCTTCAGATCGTCGCCTACCGCCTCAAGAGCAAGTGAACCGTCGGCTGGATGCTCAGCGACCGACGCGCCCGATCAGATCGTCCGCCGCCCCGGCCAAATCCTCCAGGTAGAGGTCGCCTGCCTCGTGGTGTGTGAGACCGATGAGGATGTAATGCCGTTCCGGTCCGGTCACGACGGCAGTGTCGTGCAGCCAGTCCTCCCAGGAGCCTGATTTACGGCGAATCTTGACAGGCCGTCCGGCCAGCCCTTTCACGAACTTCATCCGATCATGCGGAATCTCGGGGGACGCGAACACCTCGCGCATGACCTGCGAAGCTGCAGGCGACACAAGCCTCCCCTGCTCCAACAGCAGATAGTAGCGCAGCAGTTGGCGCACCGTGGCCGCATGCGAATGGCCACCGACGGGATCGACCCAGCGCTCCGTGCTGCGCCCGTAGTGCTTGCCCATCCAGAGGCCGCCCCCCCGCCTCGCGTCATAGAAGCCGTATCGCTCGACGACGTGTTGAATGCGCTGCAGACCCAACTCCTGTGAAAAGCGCGTCGCCATCGCGTTGTCCGACACCTTGATCATCAGCCCCAGCTCGTGACGGGTTTGCGTGTCCAGCCGTGCGGCAGCCTCCGGATGCTCTTCGAACCACGCAAGCAGGATGACGATCTTCGGCACGCTGGCCCCGTAGAAGATCAGGTCCGGGTTGATCATGGCAAGGCGGGCACCCCGCAAATCCCACAGCCCAACCGCTGTCTGCTGCGGCGTCAGACCGTGACGCTCCCGCAATCGGGCGTCGATGGACTCGAGCGCGGCCTGCAAAGGGGCGTCGACGGGTGTTGTGTGGTCCAGGGACAGGGAATCGAGAGCCGTGTTCATGGGTATGGCGGGACTGCTGCAGCCGACGAGCAGCACGAGTGCAAGCACGCCTGCGGCTCCGCAACACCAGCGCAGCCGCTGTGTGCCGCGACTTGTCGACCGGCGGAACAGGGCGTTCAAGGTTCTTCCGACTGGGCACGGCTCTTCGGGATGCGCGTCGCCGCCGGGGTCTCGGGAGTGAGCATCTGAAGTGCGTGGCTGTTGTCTTCGCGCTCCGGGCAGGGTCGCCGCCCGGCAGTATCCCCGCCCTTCATCCCAGCGCGGGCGTTGACAGGTCCACCCACTGCAGACCGAGCTTGCGGGCGGCGTATCCCGCCTCGCGCAGGAAATCCCCATAGACCATCATCCAGTGCGAGTCGCGCGCCTCGTCGATGAGCCGGCGCCAATCGCACTGGATTTCAACGTCCTGTTGAGACCGGCAGATTGCGTAATTGGGGTTCGCGCGCACGATGCCTTTGAATCCCAACCACCGTGTCGTGCTGTATTCCGGATCGATGAATGTCACCTGTTGGCCCAGGCGCATGTCCACTTTCGTCGCGGCTCCATAATCCGATTCATAATGGGTCACCAACTGCGTCGGTTCGTAGCGGCGTCCATCGAGCCGGCGCGGACAGGTGCAATGGGCGCAGGTGACCGTCCTTTTATGCGGGAACGTCGAGTTGTGAAGGAACACCGGGCGTCCGGCGATGTAGCGGAGCAGGAGCCCCGCGGGGATGATGACGAAGTCGGACTCGCAGAAGGCGATCGCGCCCTCGTCATTGAGCAGGCCCAGCGTGAGGCAGGCCGTGGTCTCGGACATGGGGATGATCGCGCCCATGCAACTCTTGATGGTGAACGCCGGGGCCTTATGCTCGGCCATCAATTCCTTGAACACGCGATACAGGACGAACGCGTTGACGACGAAGCGGCGCTCGGTGGCCAGCCTGGTCCTGGGCAGCCGCAGGTAGCGATCCACCGCCCGCTCCGCCTCGGCCTGAACCGCGCGGTCCTCGAGCGCGCGCCGGAGCCTCGGCTCGAACTCGTCGTAACCAACCTCGACGATGTCGAGTTGATAGCGTTCGCGCGCCATCCGCGGGGCGTCAGCCGCGTATTTGCCCCAGGCACCCCCAAGGGCCACGATCCGGGCGCCGCGCAGGTTGTTGACCGCAAAGAGCGCGCGCAACCGCCAGAGCAGTTCTTCCGGATCGTCCACGACAACGTCGTCCACGTGCGCGGCCGGCGTCCCTCCGCTCGAATCCCGCCGCGCGAGCAACCGCGTGCTCAGGGCCTCATACCAGTAGTACACGGGGCCGGAGCGATGCCTGACGAAGATCAAGGCGTCGGGCTTCGCCGCGAGACAGGCCTCGAGGAGGTTTCCACCGCCCGTGCAGGCGTACACCAGCGTCACATCCCAGTCCCCTTGCGCAAGGGCGTGCGCCGCGTCGGCCGACGTCACCCGCGCCAGGGGCAGGAATTGGTGTGGGAACTCGGCGCGCCGTCCGATTGCCGACAACTCGCTCTCGATGCGCGCGATCTCCTCGGTCACCGCCGCTTCCGTCTGCACACCGCCCCAGGACTTCCAGGAGGCCTGGTCCCGGCGGGTCGGCAAATGATACATCAGGACGGGCTGGATTCGCAGTTTGCGTCCGATCGCCGGGAAAGGCCTGCCCGGGTCCCACCGGTCGGAATCGGCGTCTTGCGAGGCACGGGCAAGGTCCAGCGGAGTCAGCGCGCCGAGCAAACCCAGGCCTCCTCGAATGACAAAGTGTCGACGGTCGATTCGTTGCGTCTGCATGTGAGTTGAATTGACGCGCCAAACCTGCGCTTTCCGCCGGGATCGTCAACCGCAATTCCATTGGGCTCGACTCGCCCGCCTCCCCGCCCTACCCTCGCCTCATGATCACACGCTATTCGCGTCCGGCCATGCGGGGCATCTGGACCGAGGAGAACAAACTGCGCATCTGGCTTCAGATCGAATTGCTTGCCACGGAGGCCCTGGTGGCTGAAGGGATCGTGCCGGCGTCGGACTTCGCCAGAATCCGTGTAGGGGTCGACCGGTGGCTGGGCGATCTCGAAGGGCTCGTCAGACGCCAGAAAGAACTCGAGAAGACGCTGAATCACGACGTCATCGGATTCACGACCGCCGTCGCCGAGGCGATCAATGATCCCGCCAGCCGCTGGTTCCACTTCGGCCTCACCTCGAGCGATGTCATCGACACCGCGTTCGCCCTCCAAATGGTCCAATCGGCCGATCTTCTCATCGAGGATGTCAAGGCGCTGCGCCAGGCCCTGGCCCGGCGGGCGCGCGAGCACCAGTTCACGCCATGCATCGGCCGCAGCCATGGCATTCACGCCGAGCCGACCACGTTCGGACTCAAGCTCGCCCTCATGCACGACGAGTTCGGCCGCAACCTGCGCCGGCTCGAGTCGGCCCGGCAAGCCGCCGCCGTCGGCAAGCTCAGCGGCGCCGTGGGCACAAACGCCCATCTCTCGCCGGGGGTCGAGACGGCTGTGTGCGCGCGGCTCGGCCTGAGGCCGGCGCCGATCGCGACGCAGGTCGTAGCCCGTGACATTCACGCCGAGTTTCAAGTGGGGCTGGCGATCGTGGGGGCCAGCATCGAGCGCTGGGCGGTCGAGTTCCGCCACCTCCAGCGCACCGAAGTGCTCGAGACCGAGGAGCCCTTCGGCAAGGGGCAAAAGGGATCGAGCGCGATGCCGCACAAGCGGAATCCGATCACCTGGGAACGGCTCACCGGGCTGGCCCGCGTTTTGCGCGGCAACGCCCTCGCCGCGCTCGAGAACGTCGCGCTGTGGCACGAACGGGACATCAGTCACAGCTCGGTCGAGCGCATCATTTTCCCCGATTCGTGCACGCTGCTCGATTACATGTTCGGCCTGCTGATCCGGCTCATCGAGGGCTTGAACGTCTATCCGGACAACATGCGCAAGAACCTCGGGCTCAGCCTTGGGATGTGGAACAGCCAGACGGTGCTATTGGCGCTGATTCGCAAAGGCCTGACACGCGAGGAGGCATACGCCCTGGTGCAGGACGCCGCAATGAAGACCTGGGAGGTGAAGCACGCCGGGCGCGACGACGCCGATTTCCTGGCGCAGCTCAAGGCCAACCCGGCCGTTGCCAGCCACTTCGAACAAGGCGAACTCGAACGGCTTTGCTCGGTGGACTTCCATCTCAAGGCGGTCGAAGACCGCTTCCGAACTCTGGGTTTGTGAATGCGCCAGCCCAATCCGAGCCAGGTTTGCGATTGCCAGCCGTGGCCTCGCGCCGAATAGAACGTGAACCACCGAGTCTATGAAACCAATCCCTTCCGTTGATGCGCCGAATGCCGGCTTTCGGCGCCCAGCCACTGGCGGTCCCGGAGTGAAGAACCGCATGCACGGCCCGTGCGCCCGCCAACAGCGCGCGGGAACAGCGGCCGCCGCCCCTCGCGGTCGGCGTGAAGAGGCGCCCGCCTTCACTCTGATCGAGTTGCTTGTGGTGATTGCGATCATCGCCATCCTTGCGGCAATGCTCCTGCCGGCGTTGTCTCAGGCCAAAGAGCGCGCCCAGCGGATGTCGTGCATGAACGCCATCAAGCAACTCACCTACGGGGTGCTGATGTACGCGGATGACAATCAGGGGAAGTTCATGCCCGATGGCGATGACGATCCGCACTGGGTCAAGCGGCCGTTCCGGGACATGTTGCAGACGAACTACGCCATCACGCGCACCCAGTTCTACTGTCCGTCAAATCGGCTCTGGAATCGGGACGATTTCTGGAATTGGCCCGACAACGTGAGCGTGGTCGTGGGCTATGTGTATTACGTGGCCGAGCCTTCGTACAACACCACCAAATCGTATTACCCGACTCCCATCACACAGCAGCCCATCTTCGCCCAAAACAACACCGATGTCCCTTATTACCCCCTGCTCTGGTCGGACATGAACCGGAAGTACAACGATTCATGGATGCGTCCGGGCGACCCGAACCCCCTGGTCCGCGGCGTCAACCACTTCGATCACCGGGCCAATCAGCCGGCCGGTTCGAACGAGGGCTATCTCGACGGCCACGTGGAATGGGTGCCCGGCATCAAGTTTGTTCGCCGACACAAGATGGACCTGGGCGGGCTCAAGCTCTACTTCCACGCCGGATTCAACGAGTGACCCTCCGGCCAGCCCCGATCACGTTCAGCGCGGAGCCTGCGATCGTTCGGGCTAGCCCGTGACCAGGATCGCCTTGCTGTCCGTCAGGTATTTTTCGAGGGCGAGCTTCGAGCAAAGCGTGGTCTGAACGCCCTTTGGCTGCGTCTTATAGCGCTTGTAATGCACCAGCGTCTTGCCCACCGACGTCACCGCCAGATTCACATCCCCAATCTTCCACATCTGGCCAACCTGAAAACCGTCCGGGGTGATCCGTGCCTGCCGCTCTGTCTTCTTCCTCTTCATCGCCCGGTCAGCGAATGCGCCGGGTTGTGCGCTCCCAGATCCAGAGCACATCCTTGTTGTTCGGCTGGGATGCGGCCGGCATGGTGGCATCGCCCTTGTACGTCACCTTCGGCGCGGTCCGCGAATCCTGCCACTTCTTGATCTCCGAGTGCCCGTCGACGAACGAAAAGCCGCAGGCTTTGTTGTGGGCGCTCGAGGGGGTGTCGGGGAGGGATGTGGCCGCGGCATTGGGATAGCCGTTCATGTCGACGCAGAAGAAGCCGTCGTTGATGCTGTCGGGGTGTTCATCCACCAACGCCCATGTCATCGCGGGACCCGGGTCGACAACGTCCGACATCCGCAGATAGGCGCGAAACTCGGGGCCGCCGAACCAGGTGTGGACACCCTCGTTCATGCCCAGCCAGGAGTTCATCGAGAGACTGCGCAGGCGCGGGATCAGTTTGCCAGCCGCACGGGTCATGCTCATGTCGGCAGGACATTTGTAAATGCCGGACGAACCGCCCGTGTACGGCCAGATGCATCCGGCAGCCAGGGTGGTCGTGATGTCCCAGTTGTCGCGGCTGTTGGAAAAATCCATGATGCCATGCACCCAGGCGTACTTGTAATTGGGGTGGGTTGGATTGCCCTCCTGGGCGTATGCGAAGGGCAGGCGGTCGTCGGCATCGGTGACATACATCGCCCACGCCAGCATCAGTTGTTTGGTGTTGGACATGCAGAGAATGCCTTGGCCCTTGGCCTTGGCCTTGCCCAGCGCAGGCAGCAGCATCCCCGCCAGAATGGCGATGATGGCGATGACCACCAACAACTCGATCAGGGTGAAACCGCCCGCCACCCGCGCGCGGACCGTCTTTTCCGCCAATCGTTCTCGAACGCTTACTCGATACATAAGTCGCTTCCTTTCGCACATTTGCCGCGAATCGCACTCTTGCCTGGAGGCAATTGCGACCCAAGGTCAATCCAATGGTCGGACTCTAGCGCAAGCTCTCGGCACTCACAAGCCTTGATTTCAATGCGTGAATCGCGCCGAATCCCCCCCCGGATCGGCCGCAACCCACAACGAGTCCGGTCCTCCCTCCCATGTGCATTCAATCGTTGAACCTCAGATCTCCCCACTCGCCCGGTCCGGAAATCCAGCGCCAATTCATGAAGTCGAAAAGGTCGGAGTGGGGACGGCTCGTCCCCCGCCATGTCAAGTGAAGACGGCGTGTGTCGGCGACGGGGCCGTCGCCGCTCCACTTCATGAATTGGCCCGGCCCCGAAATCTCAGGTCGGGTCGAGGACGGGGATTCCCGGGCGATTTCTAACGCGCCGTGGACAGTTCCCAGGCTTGGACCGACTGGGGCGGGAATTCGATGGTCTGGGAAAAACCGCCGGAGAACCGCGCGGCATCGACGCCGGGCTGGCCGTCGCGGCTGATTGCAAGCCGGCAGAGGCGATCCCCGAGACCGTGCGCGTGCGGGTCGCATGCCCAGGCGGCTTTGACCGGCTGATCGCTGACGTTGACAAAAAGCACGAGCGCCCGGTCCTCGCCCGGCAGCCGCCAGGCCCCTGTCAGAACCGCGTCCGTTGTGACCCACCATTCGCCCGACCACTGCCAATCGGCCTTCACGCTGGGCAATTCGCCCGTCAGGCGCGGCGGACGCGCCATTTCGCCGGCGTGGAAGTAGCGCCGGAATTGGGACCGGGTCTGGATGAGCTTGCGGAGGAACGGGAGGTTTTGCGATTCGAGAGCCTGGCTTGGATCGAACCAACCGATCTGTTCGCCAAAGACCAACTGTTGGCCGGCCTTCATCCGGAGCGCGAGATCCTTGGTCGCGCCGCCCCGATACGCGCGTCCGAACATCTGGATCGTGCCGCCGTAGACTGCCGGGAAGGCAGGCACCTGGCCGTCGAATTGCCAGTGCCATGTGAGGTAGCCGTCGAACCAGCGGATGAACGGCTCGGCATTGCATTCGGTGGTCAACATGCAATCCGCAGGCATTTGACGCCGGATGCCGTCGAGCAAATCCCAGTAACCGCCAGTCCACCAATGCCCGCCGCCCAGCGGGTGCCCGTGCCCTCGATCCATGCAAAGCTTGGGCGCGGCCGCCGCGATCTGGTCGATGTACACGCCGCGCGTCCCCTCGCCGCGCTGCAGGCGGAGAACGATTTCGCGGACCTTGTCCTGCCAAAGGCGCGTCGCGGGGCACATCACAGCGAGCCGGACCGGTTCCCCGTTGGTTTCCTTGCTGCCGTAGGATTCGACGAATGGCGTGCCATCCTCCTGCTTGGTGGCCGCCGGCAGGGCGGACGCGGTGAAGGCAAAATCCTCGGCGCCCCGGTCGCAGGTGTCCCAGAGCCGTCCGTTGATGTAGGGCATGACGGACACGCCCGCCTGCTGGAGTTCCGCCACCGCGGACGCGAAGTTCGTCTTCGTCGGGAAATAATGGGGATAGTCATTGTCGAACGGGATTTGGTGCCAATTGTACCAGTGAAATCCGATCGGCATGTCGATGGCCTCGCGGAAACGCGTCACAGCCGGCACGCAGTCGGGCGGCGCCCCGCCCGTCATCACCCACGCGCTCAACTCGCGCATCCAAAGCGGCGTGTCGGCCCGCCCCTCGGCGCCCAAACGAGGCCACCAGCGGGCGTTCTGCCGGGCCCAGGCCTTGTAGACCGTCGCCGCATCGAACCAGTCGCCCCGCAAGAGTTGCCAGACAGCTTCCCCATTCATGTCGAAGTCGTTTCCTGAGGCGTGGAAATCATTCGCCGGCACTTCGAAGGCCAGGCGGACGACACGGTTGGTCGGAGTGCTCGAAGCCTCGATCCGCTTGGTGCCGCCCCAGGGGTCATGGAACCCGAGATAGACACCGACGGGACTCTCCCCTTCCCGGTAGGCCGCCAGAAACTGCATCGCGCACCAGCCGTCCGGATAATTGCCCCGGTACGTGAAGGGGCGTCGCCAGAGCCCGCGCTGCACTTCGCCGGGGCCCCGCGGGAAGAGCACGGCCGCGTCCTGGGCCAACTCGGGCACGGCGATTTGGGGAAAGACCACCTGGCGAACCGCCCAGGCGGCGGACCGGTTGTCAACACGCAGAGTCCAGCGCAGGGCGCTCGATCGCTGATCCAGCGCGGCGATGGCGCTGACGGCGACGTCCGCCAGTCCCTCGCCGAGTGGGGCACCCCAGCGCAGCCTGAGGCGATGGCGGTCGACGCGGAGGTCGGCTTCACCCCAGCCATCGGACGCTGTCAGGATCCGGTGCTCACGGGCGGTTGCGTTGGTCAGGGTCAACGTGAACAGCGGCGCGGCATTCGTAGCCAGAATCGTTGTCGTTGAGCGATCGCGGAGGTGATCGAGCCGGATTCCGTTGCCCGCGACATCAAACACGGCTTCGAGATCGCCCGCGGCGACTTGAACCCTTCGGGAAGCCTGGTTCGCCACGGGCGAATCGGCGCTGCATGGAAGCGTGGGCGAGATCGCGACGAGCGCGGCCAGGGCAAGCGCGATGCGGGCGGTCTGCGTGGCGTGTCTTTTCATAGATCGAAGTACTTCTTCACGATCCACTCCGGCTGCCACCGGTCCGGCACCCGCGGACGCCCGGTCAGATCGATTGGATCGGGTTGCTTGTGAGAATCGGGAATCTCCAGCGCATCCCCGACGCGCGCCTGCCATTGTTTCATAAGGAGCCGGAGGCGGGCGATCTGGGGGGCGTGCTCGGGACGGTCCACGAGGTTGGTGATTTCGTGGGGATCGGTTTGCAGGTCGAACAACTGGGCATGCCCGATTTTGGGGTAGACAATCAGCTTCCAGCGTTCGTCCCGCACGGCGCGTTGGGTCTGCATGAACGGCAGGAACACGGAGTCGCGAATTCGATCCCTGGTCCCCTCCCAAAGGGGGCGCAGGCTTTCGCCTTCGAGCCCGGACGGTTGCGGCACGCCGAGCACGTCGCACAGCGTCGGGAAAACGTCCACCAGCGACGTCAGAGCGGTTGTCGACTTGCCTGGCGGGATGCCTGGTCCCGCCAGGATCAACGGCACGCGCGTGCTGTGCTCGAACACGCTCTGTTTGCCCAGAAGACCGTGACTGCCCAAAGCCAGACCGTTGTCGGCGGCATAAACGATGAGCGTGCGGCGGGCGTGGCCAGCGGCTTCGAGTGCCGCCAGGATGCGTCCAATCTGTTCATCCATGTGCGTGATGAGCCCGTAGTATTCCGCAAGTTGAGCGCGGATCATCGGTTCGGTCCGCGGCCAGGCCCCGAGATTCTCGTCGCGGCCGCCGGCCATCATGCCGTTGTCGAACGGCAACTGAGGCAGGAAATTCGGCGGCAACGGGGGCAGCCGCCGCTCGTACATCTGGCGAAAGGGCATCGGTGGCATTCGCGGATCGTGCGGAGCCGTGAAGGCAACGTAAGCGAAAAACGGCTTTTGCTTGTCGTGGGTCTCGATGAACTCGATCGCCGCGTCGGCAAACAGTTCGCTCGAGAACTTCTCTCCGATGCGCTCGCCCGTCAGCGCGCCGTCCGAACCCAGGTCGCGGACCGGCACTTTCGAATGCTCGGACATGCCGCCGAACATGACGGCTTTGCCGCGCATGAATGCGCGCCGCCAGGAGGGCTGGCCGTTATGCCACTTGCCGGTTCCGAAGGTCACATAGCCGTGCTCACGCAAAACCTCAGGCAGCAACCGCGCGCCATCGAGCGCCGCGGTGTCGACATTGAACCACGACCGCCCGCTCATCAGCATGGCCCGGCTGGGGATGCAGACCGCGCCGCTGTTGCCGCCAAGAACGTAGTTGGCCCGGAAGCTGAAGCCGCCAGCCGCCAACCGATCGAGGTTGGGTGTCGTGATGTGCGGGTTGCCGTGCGCGGCGATGGTGTCCGCCCGCTGGTCGTCCGCGAAAAGGAACAGAACATTCGGCCTCGGCCCCTCGACAGCACCCACCAAACCGCCGCAGCCGATCGACGCAGCCGTCCAAAGGACGGCGATGCGTTGCCTCAGCCAGGCGCGGTTTTGCTTTCTGGCCAGCAGCGGTCCGCATTCTGGTGTGTTCGGTTTCGCCATGGTCAGAACTCCATCAAACATCCGGGCCGAAGATCAGATTCGAATCGCGTGCGTTCGTGTGCGGATTCTAGCGCGCCACAAGGCGAAGTCGAAGAGAAAACCGCCTTCAGGCGTGTCCGCCGCGCCTGGCGAATGGCCTGTGCTTCCGCTGTCGATGTTTCCGCTTGTCCGGACGTCCCGTCAGGTGTAGTCGAAAGGCATGACCAAACGCATTGTATCCCGCTCGTCCCAGTCTTCCCATCCCGTGACTCGTCGCCGGTTTTTGCGCCGATCCGCCCTGGCGGCCGGCGGCACGCTGGTTCTGGTCGGACCGGCCTGGCGCGGCGTGTTCGGCGCGGACTCAGCCGTCCGCCGTGCCGTCGGTCCGAACGACAGGTTGAACATCGCGATCATCGGTGTGGGCGGGCGTGGCGGAGGCAACCTGGCGGACGTGAGCAGCGAGAACATTGTCGCATTGTGCGACGTGCACGACGCGCCGGTCCTGGCTGCCGCGCAGAAGTTCCCCCAAGCCAAGCGCTATCGCGATCTGCGCCGCGTGTTCGACGACGCACGGGACTTTGACGCCGTGGTTGTGAGCACATGCGAGCACACGCACGCGTTTGCTGTCCTGCCCGCCCTGCAACTGGGCAAGCATGTCTATTGCGAGAAACCTCTCACCCACAATGTCTGGGAAGCCCACGTGATCATCGAAGCCGCCCGCAAGGCCAAGGTGGCCACGCAGATGGGAACCCAAATCCACGCCACCGACAACTACCGGCGCGTGGTCGAGTTGGTGCAGACCGGTGCGATCGGGCCTGTGAGCGAGGTGCATGTCTGGGTCGGGCGCGCCTGGGGCTGGCAGAGCGAAGAAGAGGCCAAGGCCCATGGCGACATTGTTTCGGTGCGCGATCGGCCCAGCGGATCATCTCCAATCCCGCAGGGACTCGATTGGGATTTGTGGATCGGCCCCGCGCCGCAGCGTCCCTTCCACGAGGTCTATTGGCCCGGCCCCAAGTGGTATCGGTGGTGGGATTTCGGCAACGGCACAATGTCTGATCTGGGCAGTCACTGGAACGATCTGCCTTGGTGGGCGCTCAAGCTCGATCATCCGCTGACGGTCGAAGCCGAGGGTCCGCCGCCACACCGGGAGATCGCGCCGGCATCGATGCATGCCGTCTACACGTACGGCGCTCGCGGAGACCTGCCGCCCGTGACTTTGCACTGGCACCAGGGCACGATGAGGCCAAAACCGTACCAAGAGGGCACGATCCCGAAGTGGGACAGCGGCGTGCTGTTTGTCGGCGCGAAGGGGATGCTGCTGGCGGACTATGGCAAACATGTGCTGCTGCCGGAAGAGCAGTTCAAGGAATTCAAGGCGCCGGCCCCATTCATCCCGCCCTCGAAAGGCCACCACCGGGAATGGATCGACGCCTGCAAGACCGGCGAGCCGACGACCTGCAATTTCCTTTACGCGGGGCCGCTGACCATCGCCAATCACCTCGGCAATGTCGCCTTTCGCGCCGCCGCCCGGCTCGAGTGGGATTCAATCGCCCTCGAAGCAAAGAACTGCCCCGCCGCCGCGCCGTTCCTCCGGCGCGAATATCGGCCGGGCTGGCGCCTCGGTTGAGCGCGTTCGCTCGTCCTCAGTGGGTGTCGCCCGGCCCGGGAACACGGCCGATGGCGATTTGAACAAGATCGAAGTGTCGCGCTTGGCGTGCTTGCGGGTCCAGCAGCCATGGGTGTTTGCATGTCCGGTCGGCCTGAGGCAATCACCCTGCTGCGAACCATCCGGGATCAGACCCAAACGGATGAGATCGAGCGCTTTGACCGCCTGCTCGGCGCCAGCACAGACGCCGAGTCGGGGGACCCGGTCCGCGCGGAAGCGATCAGCGGCGGGCCGAGATTTCGAGCATGCGTTCGATGGGGAGCCGGGCCCGTTGGCGGATGTCGTCGGGCAACTCGATGCGCGGTGCGAGATGCTTCATGCAGTCGCGCACTTTTTCGAGCGTGTTCATTTTCATGTACTTGCATTCGCAGCAGCGGCAGTTGTCGGTGGGCAGCCGCATCGCGTCGAAAACCGGGGCGCAGAGGAACTCCTTACCGGGACATTCCTTCTGAAGGCGATGGACGATGCCCGATTCGGTGACGATGATGAACTGCCTGGCCGGGCTG
>DAOOQY010000031.1:0-13418 GCA_035389025.1 Verrucomicrobiota bacterium | reverse complement strand
ACCTGCAATTGTCCGGCAAAATCCTCGTCGCGGAATTCCCTCAGCGCCCGGCCTTGCACGGCCTTCTCGGTGATCAGTATCTCGGCCTGATCGAGCGGGATACTCAGTGCCGTTGCGTCCGGCACCTCGGGTCCCAGCAGGCCCATGTTCGAGGTTAAATCCTCGACTTTGCCCGCCAACGCCACGATATCGCCCTTCTCGAGGCGCAGCCCGGCGTCGGCGCCGAGCGACTCACGCGCACGGACCACGTTCAGCACGCGGTATTGGGGGTAGCTGCTGCGCAACTGGGCAATGGTCTTGCCCGCCGAAGCCGGATTCTCGAGCCGGTAAGCGCGGAGCCCGACCGGCCGGTAGCCGCTGAGACCGGCGTCGTCTACGTTGGCAACGCCGTGGGCCTGTTCATATTCTTTGGCTGCCTTCTTCGCGTCCAGGCCCCACCAGCGCGGCAGGTATTTGCAGATGAGAATGATCCCGACCGTGCCCCAGATGTAGGTCACACCGTAGCCGAGCGCGATCATGGCCGACACCGCCTCGGTAGTGCTGCCGGCGGGAACCTTGTAGGCGCCCTGCGTCACCGCCATCTCCGCCGTGCCAATGGCGGCGGACATCGTTTGCGAGCCGGCGAGAATGCCGCCTGCCGCACCAGGGGGCAGGCCGAAGAGCCTGGCCCCGAGCACCACGAGCACCAGGCCCAGCACGCTGCATATGACTGCCAGAACTGTGAACTTTAACCCGTCTTTCTTCAGGCTGTTGAAGAACGAAGGGCCGACGCGCAAACCGACCCCATACATGAACAAGTAGTAGAAGAGCGACTTGGCGAAGTTATCGAGCTGGAGTTTGACACCACAGGTCGAGGCCCACGTAGCCAGCGCGCAACCGACGACGACTGCCGCGGCAACCATGCCCAACCCGTAGCCTTTAATGTTGAACTTCCCCACATACACGGCCAGCCCGATCGTGAAGAACAGGAGGATGTAGGGGTTCGCTTTGAGGAATTCGAAGAATGCTTGCATGAGAGGGGACCTTTCGTGATTAGGGTGATAGGCGCCATGAACCTGCCGTAGCCGCCGACGTGAGTCGGCGCTGATCTCGGTCTTCCGCGGAGCGAATTGGCGCGGACTCAGCCCGCGACGGCGGGACGGCTACGGACCCACGGTTCATGGGGAGGAAAACGGTCTGCGGGCCGCGCATGGTGACCATGTATCCGTGTCGGAGGGACAAGCTTCGCGAGTCCCTGGCTGGAGGCTGTCCCGGTTCGCGATCAGGGCCTCGTGTAACTCGGCCCTCCGAGAAGGGATTGTCATGGGGGGAGTGACCGACTGTTTACCTGACGGCTTTCTTTCCGCCGGGGCCGCGTAGTATCTCGGGCTTGATGAGTTTCAAACCCTGGGCCGCGTGGTAGCCGTGGATTTCCTTCACATCGAGCTTGCGCATGAAGGTGATCGTGTCTTCCGTGATGACCTGGCCTGGCACCATGATGGGGAAGCCGGGCGGATACGGAATGACGAAGTTGGCCGACACCATTTCCGGCCCCTTTTTGAGCCGATCGTCAACCTCCTTGCTGGCCAGCTTGAGGAACTCGCAATTGGCCTCATCGTAGGCCATGAAGAAGGCGGGCCGCATGTGCCCTTCGTTACTGGCCGCTTTCGGCTGGTCACGAAAAGCGTCGTGGAACCGGCTGAAATTTGGCAAATCGGGCACATCGGTCATGAGCGATTTGACCCTGGCGTCAAACGCAGTGCGGCCGCCCTGGGCGAGGTTCTGGTCGATCTCGCGCGACAGATCGACCAGTGCCTTGATCAGCAGGGCGGCGTCGCTGTGCGTGTTGTTGATGTTCGTCTGCACCAGCACGCTGTTGCGCGAGGTCTTGTTGATCTGGATGTCGAACCGGTCCGCCAGCAGCCCTTTGAACTGGGTGCCGTCAAAGCCGGCGGCGCCGCAGACCAGGGTGAGCCGCGTGGGGTCGAGCGCGAACTCATCCTCGTCCCACGCCTTGATCACATCGGTCCAGGTGGAATAGGGCGGGCCGTAGTCCTTCAATCCGGAGGCGCGGAACTCGGCCGGAATCATGTCCTCCGGCGTGGCCACTCGGAAGTACTTCGAGACGAGGGGATGCGAGTTCACCGCGCGGCGGATTCGCAACGCAATGTCGGTCATGCGCAAGGTAAGGCCGTAGCCTTCCAGCTCCATTTGGCGGCGCGCCACGTCCAGTGACGCGATCAACTGCAGGTTGGGCGACGTGGACGTGTGAGCGAAGAACGCTTCTTCGAATGGACCCTCGACCTGGTGGAAGTCTTCGTCCCAAATCAGCATCATTGAACCCTGCCGGAATGCCGACATGGACTTGTGGGTCGAGTTGGTCTGGTACACCCGGATGCGGACCTTTTCGGGATCGGGCAACAGGTGCAGGTCCAGCAGCTTCGGGTTCTTGGGATCGAGTTTCCCCACTTTTGACACCCAGGACTTGTACTCCTCGCGGTAGGCCGGATCATGGTAGCGCTCGGTCAAGGCGGCGGCAGCGCCCATCGCCGTCCGGCGTCGATGGAGCGGGTTGAAACGCGCGAAACCAAACCACGCTTCGTCCCAGAGAAACACCAGATCGGGTTTGATCGCCAGGCACTCCTCCATCAGCCGCCGCGGATTGTACATGTGCCCGTCGAAGGTGCAGTTCGTCATGTCGATGACCTTGACGCGGTCCAGCTTGCCCCCGGCCATGCAGTCAAACAGCGCCTTCTTGATCGTCCGCAGCGGCACGCCGCCGTACATCGAGTACTGGGTGAGCGGAAACGCCTCGACGTAGAACGGCTGGGCCCCGCTCAACACCATCCCGTAGTGGTGCGACTTGTGACAGTTGCGATCCACGATCACGATGTCGCCCGGCTTGCACACCGCCTGCACGACAATCTTGTTCGAGGTCGAGGTGCCGTTGGTTCCGAGGTAGGCGCGCTTCGCCCCGAAGGCGCGCGCGGCCATCTCCTGGGCCTTCTTGATGTTGCCCGTCGGCTCGAGCAGGCTGTCGAGTCCGCCGGTGGTGGCTGAGGATTCGGCAAAGAAGATGTTGGTGCCGTAGAACTGACCGAAGTCCCGGATCCAGTTCGACCGGAAGACTGATTTCCCGCGGGCAATGGGCAGGGCATGGAAAGTGCCGATGGGGCGCTGGGCGTATTTCTTCAGGTTGTCGAAGTACGGGGTCTCGAAGCGGTCTTTGACGCCGTCGAGGATGGACAGGTGAATCTCCATTGGCTCCTCGATGTGATGAAACACCCGCCGCACGGACGCGAGGGCGTCGCTGCCAGCCAGAGCTTCCGCCGTTCGATCGGAGAGCAGATAGATGTCCAGTTCGGGCCGGCACTTCTTGATGGCCTTCGCCAGGACCGTGGCCAGCGCCCCAGGTTTGATCGCCGTTTGGTCCGTCGGCAGATAGCGCGCGAGAAATCCCTGCAGGTCCGGCATCTCGATGCGCGACCGGTACTGAAATCCGTCGATGAGAACCACAGCCTGGAGGCTGTCATTGACCAGCGCCGCAAGGGCGGCGTCCTCGAAGCTGCCCGCCTGGACCACCTCGTACTGGAAAGGGTCTTCGGGTCGTCGCAGGCGCTTCAGATCGGCTCTGCCCCGCTCCCACGTGGCCGGGTCGGTCGGTGTGACAATCAGCACCTCAAAGCTCGGCTTCGACGCTTCACCTGTTTCCACATCGGGCGGCAGGGCCGATTCAAGGGGGCGGATGGCGCTCTCTGTCGCCGCATCCCAAGCCGCTTCACTCCGACGGTAGTCGCCCGAAAGGAGCGCGCCGGAGACTTTTTGCACGAGACGCACGAAGGTCGCGGCATCCGGCGCTGCGATAGCCTCACCGATGGCGGTCAGCAGACGCGGACCTGGGTAGGCCCAGCATTGCTCCAACCGGGTGATGACCTCCAAGAGTCGTGCGGCCTCGGATCGCAAGTCTTCCGCCTGGGCCCCCTGAGCCGTCGCCCACCCGCGGCTCAGCGCATGCAACTCGCGCCATTGGTCCGTCCGGTTCACCGCCGCGGCAAAGATCGGGGTCAGCGTCTGGTTCTGAGGTTTGATCGAGTCTGCTCTTTCATTTGTCTTCATGGTGTCGAATTGGTTCTTTCCTGTTGGAGTGTCGGGTTGTCCTGGAGCGTGCTCATGGCAGGGGCGCGGATGGACGGTCCGCATCGGGATTCTCGGCAAGCCACGCTCGTGCCTTCGCCGATTCGGAAGGCGCGAAGTACTGGATCTGGAACGTTCTCAATCTCTTTCTTTACCTTTCTCTACTGGTTTGCCTGCGCCTGCCTCGATGGAGGCACGGTCGGCTCTTCCGAGGGCTGCGGTTCCGCAGCCAGAACCGCGTCGACGGCGGGTAACAGGTCCGTCGCCATTGCGCGTTTGAGGACGAATGCATTCGCGCCGGCCTGGAGGGCGGCGTCCCGCACGCTTGGTTCGTCGTGGACGCTCAGCGCCATGATCTTGAGGCCCGGGCACATTGCCCGGAGTTGCTCCAACCACCGGAGGGACTCGCCACGGGCCAGGGAAAGGTCCACGACCGCCAGGGTCGGTCGCAGCCGCCGTGCAGTTTCAAACAGGGAATGCTCGTCCGCCACCATCACAACGGACTCGGAGATGGTGTCCAGCAATGACCGCAGGCCTTCGGTCAAACCGTGGTGTCGGTCCGCTAGCAGCACGCACTTGATTCGCTTGACGTTCATCCCCGTCCGATTTGTCTGCCGAGTCATCTGGGTGCCGCAGGGCAACACAACGCTCGACAGACAGCAGACTGCTCTCGATGCGATCTGCTGTGACCTCGGAAAAGTACGGGGTTGCCTCCTGAAGAACTACGGGGGGCCCCGAAGAACACCCCAAATTCAAGGCGAATACGGCATCTGCTGAACTTCAGCCTCTGGTCCCTTGTCGGACAACAGCCAGCCACGTGTTGTCATTCCCGATCGAGCCCCGCGCAGCGGGGCCGCTTTGCAAGGCGTCGGGTGCCGGTCATCGTGGTGGCCCCCCAAAGTGGACGAGTCGTTTACAGGCCTCGCCAGTCTGAGGCGAAGCCTCGCTAAATCTCAACGAGGCCGTGCTTGATGGCGAAGTGAAGCAACTCAGCGCTGTTGTGCAGGCCGAGCGCCTCCATCATCTGGTACTTGTGGAACTCTACTGTGCGGGTGGAGATTTGCAGCTTGTCGGCCACTTGTTTGGCGGAGCCTCCCTCAGCCAGCAGTTGCAGAATCTCCCGCTGACGGGGTGTTAACTTGGCCACCGGGTCCGTGATTCCCCGCGGCTCGTCCCGAATGGCGCGGAGCACTTCCCCAGCCAGGGACGGGGTGATGTAGGTCTGTCCGTCTAGAGCCGCGCGAATGGCAGTGATCAGCTCAGCCGGGGCCGAATGCTTCAGCACAAATCCCAGGGCGCCAGCTTCCAGCGCGCGTCGGGCGTAGGCTGCCTCTCGGTGCATCGTCAGAAAGACCACCTTCACATGCGGATTGTATGCCTTCAACTGCGCCAGAGCGTCGATGCCGTTGAGGAGCGGCATGGTGACGTCCGCGACGATGACATCCGGGTTGGTCTTCTTGGCGGTGTCGACGAGGGCGCGGCCATCCTCGACCACTTCCACGAGCTCGAAATCGTGGCTCAGCAGGCTCCTCAAACCCTCGGCCACCATGCGGTGATCGTCGGCGAGCAAGACACGTGGCTTCATAAGCAAAGGCTAAAGGCGAGGGGTGAAAGACGATCGGCGAGGACTCATGGCTTGGCCAGCCTTCACCCTTCAGGCTTTCCCGCCGCCACCCACGCCATGACGGTTGTGCCCTGGCCAGGCGCGCTCTCGATCTCGAGTTCGCCGCCAATCAACTGAACTCGTTCACGCATGCTCGCCAAACCGAGGCTGGGGTGATCGCGTTGGGCGACCCGATTAAAGCCGCAGCCATCATCCTGGACCGCCAACTGCAGCCCCCCATCCAGACCGTGCAGCGCGATCTTCACGACGCTGGCGTGGGCGTGGCGCACGACATTTCGCAACGCTTCCTGGACAACCCGGAACACGCAGAGCGCCGCCTCGGGCGAAACCGATTCGGGGACATCCCGCACCGTGACTTCGATGGGGAGGGAATGGTGGTGTTGGAAGCGCTCAGCTTCCGCTTTGATCGCCGCCGCGACGCCAAGGTCCTCGATGATCGAAGGGTGCAGCCGATACGAGAGGGCGTGCACATCCTCGCTTAACCGGATCAGTTCCTCGCGCACTGATCGAACCGTTTCCCTGGGCGGCGGCCCTGAAGTCCCGGTCTCGGCTCGCCCGACATCGATGGCCAAGCGCGCCAGGCGCTGCGTGATGTCGTCGTGCAATTCGCGGGCCAGTCGTGAGCGCTCTTCTTCCTGCGTGCGGATCAGGCGTGCGCTGAACGCACGCAGCGCCTCCTGGTCCCGCTTCCGCTCCGTCACGTCACGCACAATGGCCCACATCGCCTCGGGTCGGCCGGACTCATCGCGGATGAGAAACGTGCGCAACTCCACCGGGAACACGGCCCCGTCCTTGCGCCGATACTCCTTCTCGTAAACGTCCGAGTATCCGCGAGTCAGGACCTGGTCGCGAATGATGCCAGCCTCCGTCGCATGCCATCGTTCGGGCGTCAAGTCCGGGTACTTGAGCCGGCGCAGTTCCTCGTCCGAGTAGCCCAACATTTCCTTGAAGACGCCGTTGAAGTCTTGAATCCGCCCGGTCATCTCAACGCTCACAAACGCCTCCCGCATGCTCTCATGCAGAGTCCGGTAGCGCCGTTCGCTCTCGCGCAAATGCTGATCCACCTGCTGCCGCTCCAGAGCATTGGCGAAAATCTGGGCGACCAGTTGCAGGTGCTGCACGAGCGTGTGTGTCCACTCGCGGTTCGACTGGGTGTCGTTGAAGGCAAGGAGTCCGATGGGTGGTCGGCCGCCGATCGACAACGGGAGATGCAATACCGTCTTGAGGCGGAAATGGCGCCACACCTCCAAATCGCGGGCCGCCTCCGCCGGGACTTCGTTCATGGACAAGGCCACAACTCGGCCAGCCTTGAGCTGCTGCAGCGCCCAGGGAAAGTGCTCTCGGGCCTCGAACCGTTCGGGAGTTGCTGGACCGGGCAAGCGCCGGTAGATGTGCGTCATGACCAGGGTTTCCGAATCGTCAGGCGCCCATTGCCAGAGCGTGGATACATCCAATCCGAGACACTCGCAGACCCGGCGTTGGGCGTGCTCGATCATGCGGTCAACTTCGCCCGATGGCAGGTGGACAAACCTCGACGACAGATCAGCGATCAGCCCCGCCACCGCCTCCCCTTGGCGGCGTTTGGCCCGATTGATCAGCAAGCTGACGATCAACGCGGCTTGCATGGCAGCGAACAGGGTCCCTCCGGAAACCAGCCACCAATAGCGCTCCCAAAGGCCGGGCTCGCGGAAATGCACAACGCTGCCGGCAGGCAACCGCGCTTCGCTGATGCCCCAGCGCCGGAGTTGCCGCCAGTCGAATTGCGGGGGACCCGGCTCCTGCGGAGGGGGCCGGATGCTGTCCGGGGCCTCTCCGTGAAGGATGCGTGTCGCAAGCCTCGCCGCGTTCCGGCTCAGCGCCCCGATGTCCATCACCGGTCCGCCCACGATTCCCCGACCCAGTTGGGTGTCATGGAGACCAAACAAAGGCGCACTCGCGGCGTCATGCAAGCGGGTCAAGACGCTTTCCTGCCAGAGCGGAACACCGTGTGCATCTACGACCAGAAGCGGGCAGAAGATCGCGGAGCGTGGGGGAAGCGTCGCGCAGCGTTTGAGTATTTCCGGAAAGGGGAGATCGTTCAACCACAGGAAGCCGACTTGATTGGTGAAGCCTTGAGAGACGCTCTGGATTTCGCTGAGCCAGAATCTTTCGAGCGAGCTGATGCCAATGACCACCGCGATGTTTGTCGTCTGAGGGAGCAGATCGAGGATGTTCTGGAGAATCCAGGACGGTTCATTGCGTACCGACACCACAGCGTCCTGGCTCGTGAGCACGGTCTTTTGGACGTGCCGCTCGTCGGTCGCGGCAATCAGCATCGGGGTACTCGGGAAGAGCGCTTGCCGATGACGTTGAGCAAACTGCGCCGCCGGCCCACCAATCGGCACCACCAAGTCCAACCGCCGTTTGGAGAACTGGGCCAGCAAATAGTCCACTAACGGTTCTTCCTGTGTTGTGTCGCCGAAACGAGCGGACTCGATGGACACCTCGAAAAGGTCCAGCGGCTCGGCCGACTGACTGACCAGTTCCGCGCGGAAGATTCCCGAGAAGGCGTTGAAGGGGGGAAAGTCGCGGCCAAACGAGTGGATCAGCAGCACACGCCTCGGCTCGGCTGCGGTCGCGCTCACGATCGCCAAAGCCAGCGTCAACCATCCCAAGAGCGCGTGTAGGTTCGCTCGCACGCAGGACACTCGCCCCTGCCTCTTGCCTCCGCTGATGACTGTTTGCCAGGCGCCGGTTCGCGGCGCGGCTTGACCCGAAAACGCTGCGCACGACGTTGTCCGGCCCCTGGTCTGGATGACACGGACGCAACAGACCCCAACCACGCTGTTCGTCGGACGAATCGGGACGACGATCTTCATCGCTGGATGTTGAACGGTGTTCCGTAAGGGCCCTTGCACACGGACTTTCACCATGGCATCCGCGCATCAGCTTCCGACAATCACTGACAGCGGAACACAGACGAAAGACCTGTTGCGACTGTGGTGATTGTGCACGGTCGGCGAAACCAGAGAAAGCGCAAAATTCTCATCGCTGCAACGCACCAAGAGCAAGAGTCCTCGACTGGCGTCAACCGGCGCGGACTGGCCTGCGAACGTCGTTGCTGACTGGGCAGAAGGCGAAGACGGCTATTTGACCTCTTTGACCGTCACCAAGCCGACGTCGATGTATTGGCCACCGCCGGTCTGGCGGCAATGGACGGCGATGGTGTTGGCGCCTGCTTCGAGGGCAGCCTTTGCCTGGGGCGTGAGCGGCGTGGTCTCGTACTCGGTAGTGAAACCGGAGAGTTGCAGCGCCAGCACGCCGTTGAGATACACCTCGGCATCTTCGTCGTGGTGGACGAAGAACTGCACGTCCTGGCCGGCGATGTCGGGCAGCGCGAATTGACGTCGCAGCCAAATGTCCGGGCTGTTCCACTCGGTCCGCACCCGGGCGCCCGGGGTGCCGCGCGTGCCGAACCCGCTCTGTCCCTGCTTCCAGGCGGAATCGTCGAAGTCCGGCTTCTCCCAGCCTTGTTTCGGACGCAATGTTGTATAGCGCCACGGCTGGCCCGTCCGCTCGCCGGTCGGCACGGCTTCCGTCAAAACAGGCGCCTTGGGCATGGGCGCCCAGTTGGACGCCTTGGTTGTGTCTCGTCCGGCATGTTTTCCCCAGACGGCTTTGTCGTAGAGCATTTGGGCGAACACGCCGCCGACCACGGGGCGGGCGGTGAAGCCGACCTTGCGCGCCGTTTTCGTCTGGTACCAGTCGGTGAGAGGCGAGCGATCCGGCGTTTCGTTCATGAAGAGGAAGATCGGGTCGGTCAGAGCCTCGAAGTCGGCGCGGTTCTGGGTGAGCGTCGCGGTCCAGGTGATCCAATCGAGCTTGGTGTAAGCCTGACGATTATCGAGCGGCAGACCGTAGCGATTCTGGATCGTCTTGTAGAAGTCCATTTCCTTGCGCATGACCTCGGCAGGGAACAAGTCGAGGCCGAGGATGCGGTCCCACATGAGATTGTACTTCTGGCTCCAGGTGCCGGGACGGTCGAATGCGAGCCGGAACTTGTCGCCGTCGTCGGCCTCCTTGACCCATCGCACCGCGAACTCCCTGGCCAGCTTAAGGTATTCGCCGGCCTTGGCGTTGTCGCCGCGGGCTGCGCAGAGTTTGGCGAAGGCACCCAAGCCACAAATGGCCTTGGCGCTGAGATTGACGTTGTGGGCGAGGTGCCCGGCGAAATCGTCGGTGCAAAGCTGGTTTTCCGGATCGAAACCCTTGTCCTTCAGATAAGCGGCCCATTGTTCGAGCGTGGGCCAGTAGAGACCAGCGAAGTCCGCGTTGCCCTCCATCTGGGCGACGGCGCCGAAGAGCAGGAGCAGGTTGCCGCTTTCCTCGACCGGCATCTGATTATTCTCGCCCCGCTCGCCGTCGCCGTACACCTGACCGTTGGCGTGCGGGTAGGTGCCCAGATCGTGGGGCGCGAAGGGGAACCTCCAGCGCTCACTCGCCGCGTAATTCATGAAAGGCACGAGAAACGACTTCGCCAGGGACGGCCCGAAGAGCAGGAACTGCGGGGACATCGGGTAGAAGATATCCGAAGTGCCGATGCAGCCATTCGAGTGGTTCTCTTTGCTGAATTGCAGCGGCTGGCCATTGGCGTCGGCCACGAATTTGCCGGCGGCAAAGCAGTGGCGATAGGCGAGCGCGCACAGCTTCGCGTACTTCTCGCCGCCAGCGCGTTCGAGATCAGCCATCAGTTCCTTGTCGAAACTGTCGCATTGGGCGGCGAGGGTCTCGAATTCCCGGTTGGCGGCTTGCAGGAGGTCGGACGCTTCCCAGCCGTTCCGCCGCCAATACGGCCGCAGGTTCTTCTTCATGTACTGAATCGAGAAAAGATCGTCGTAAGCAAGAATGAGGCGCTCGGCGTCGCCTTCGGTTCCGACGCCGCGCAGGCGGAAGGTCATGGCGGCGACGGGCTGGTCGTCGTTGGCGGGGCGCGGTTGGCGCGCATCCATGGCCTCGGGGAGTGACCCGCTCCGCACGAAGGCGGCGCGCGTCGCGGAGGCTGGGGCGACGAGCGCCTGCTGGACACGCCCGGAGTTCGCCGCGGTGTACAGGTAACCCCAGTCAATGCGGAGGTCGTCGCCTTTCTTGGCCAGAACGGGTTGGTCCTTCGAGCCGACTTTGAGAGCGACGAGAGGACCGAACGTCTCCTTTGACCAAACCACCGCTTGGGCGGGGTCGTTGACCGTCAATTCGGAGGAGGCGTCGAAGTAGATTGCGACGTCGTGCTTGTGGCCGTCGAGCGATTTGAGGCCCCAGACCAGGTAGGTGACCGGGCGTGAGAGGACGTCGATGTTGTGCGGCAGCGCGGGTGTCAGGAACATCAGCACGAGCTCGATGCCGCCGCCCTGGAATCTGTAGGCGGTGCGCGTTGGCAGGATGGCCAGGTCGACCTGATCGAGTGCAGGCACGCCGGCGGGGCTTGCGCCCATGACCCGGTAGGGCTTGCCATCGATCCGAATCATGCTGGTGAGCCGATGCGGCTTGCCGGTCCAGTGGGTCGTGTCCTCATCCGTCAGCCGGTCGGCGGGGGACCAGATGCTGAAGTAAGGGTCGCAGGCGACAAGCGGCGTGGCCGGCGGGACCAGGGTGGCGCCTTCGGCGCGGCGGGGCGGCGGCGGGGTGTAGACCGTCAGGTTCGCGGCGCGCATGGCGGCTTCGTCCAGCTTGACGAGGGCGCGGTCATAAGTCATGAGGCCGTTGACCTCGATCTCGACATCGGTGGTCTGCGTATAGACGGCGGCGGCGAGGCCCGGCTCGCCGGTCAGAGGGCGGAGTCTGCGGATGAGAGCGATGTAGGCGTCGGTGAGGTCATCGGAGTTCTTGAAGCTGCGGTAACCCCAGTTCTTTTCGTCCTGCCACGTGTGGCCCTCGAGCGGCAGACCCAGGCCGCCAAACTCGCCCAGGACACCGGCGCGCTTCTCCTCGACACGCGGCGCGGCCGGGCCCGGGTAGCTGTGGATGTCCATGACATCGCCGACCTTGCGATCTGTCCAGCCGCTGGCGTTGTTAACGAGGCGGGTTGGGTCCCAGGACCTGATCAGATCGACGATGCGGGGTGTATCCCATTGGCCCCAGCCCTCGTTGTAGGGCACCCACATGACGATGCTCGGGTGGTTGTAGAATCCGTCGACAAGCGCCTTGAGTTCGGTTTCGAAGTTCCGAGCCGACTCGGGCGAGCGGGTGATGTCGGAGTCCGACCCGCCGATGTACTTGTCGCCGCTGGGCATGTCCTGCCAGACGAGGAGGCCGAGTTTGTCGCACCAGTAGTACCAGCGCGCCGGCTCGATTTTGACGTGTTTGCGGGCCATGTTGAAACCGAGCCGCTTCGTCATCTCGATGTCGTAGCGCAACGCCTCATCCGTCGGCGCGGTGTATAATCCATCAGGCCAGAATCCCTGATCGAGCGGGCCGAACTGGAACAACGGCTTGTTGTTGAGACCGAGTCGGAGCGTGCCGTTGGCGTCCTTGACCAGCGCGCTCTTGCGCATTCCGAAGTAGGACTCGACCTGGTCGGTCGTGGCGCCGTTGTGCGTCACTGTGAGAACCAGGCCGTAGAGGAAAGGCGCGTCCGGTGTCCAGAGCCTGGCGTCTTTGACCCCCAGTTCGAGAATCGCCGAGAATGAACCCGCCGCGGCGCGGTTCTTCTCTCCGATCGCGCCACTGGCGACGGTCTGGGTGCCATCCTGGACTTCCGCCTTGACCGACACGTCGCCCGTGCCGCCGACGAGCTTGAAGTCAAGCCGGACCGCGCCGGCATCGACATCGGGAGTGATCCGGACCGCATCGAGATGGGTGGCGGCCACCGGCTCGATCCAGGCCGTCTGCCAGATGCCGCTTGTGGGCGTGTACCAGATGCCGTGCGGATTGCGAATCTGTTTGCCGCGCGGTTGGTAACCGGCGTCGGTCGGGTCCCAGACCGCAACGACGATTTCCTGCTCGGCGCCCGGTCTGAGGGCGGAGGTCATGTCGAACTTGAACGCATCGTATCCGCCGCGATGGCGCCCCAATTCCTGGCCATTGACCCACACGGTCGCTTCCCAATCCACGGCGCCAAAGTGGAGAAGCATCTGCTTGCCTTTCCAGGCGTCGGGCACCTGGAAGGTCCGGCGATACCAGAGCCGCTGATTCTCGCCGAGGCGCTTCATGACACCCGACAGCGCTGATTCGAGCGGATAGGGGACGAGAATCCGGCCATCCCATGCGGCGGGCCGCGACGCGTCCTTGTCGACAATCGCATAGTCCCAGAGGCCGTTAAGATTGAGCCAATCCGCGCGCTTGAACTGCGGACGCGGGTATTCCGGCAAGGCGTTTTGGGGCGACACATCCTTGGCCCAGCGGGTCATCAACGGCCCGCGCGCTGGCTGCCAGTCCGCGGCGTGCGGTGTGATCAGGCCGGCCAGGGCACCGAGTGTGAGGAGAAACACAGTGGCGAGCTTTGTCATGGGTCCAGTTTTGCTTTGGCGGGGGCGTTCGTCGAGCGCGAATCCACTGCCCCAGGAGGGTTGTTCCCCGCAGGGTTGTTCTTGCCCGGAAACGCCTTTCTGGCGCACCGTGTCACGCCGATGCGGTTCCTGATGTTGAATTGGCGGGATCCGAACAACCCGCTGGCGGGGGGTGCGGAGCGGGTGACCGCCGGTTATTT
>DAOOQY010000030.1:0-13622 GCA_035389025.1 Verrucomicrobiota bacterium | reverse complement strand
GACCCTGGACGGGGTGATCTCGGCGAACGGAGGCGATGCGATCCTGCACGCCATGCAAGCCTGTTGCACTTGGGGGAGCGGTGGCGCAGGCGGTTCCTTGTTGATACAGGCCGGTTCCTTGCGGGGCGGCGGGCTTCTGCAAGCCAACGGCGGTCGCGCCGCGCAGGAGGGGGTCTCCGGCGCCGGCGGAGGCGGCGGTCGAATTGCCGTTTATTGTGGAAACGCCGACGAGGTGATCGGCCTTGGCCTGGCGTCCGTTCAGGGCGGTCAAGGGGTCGGAACCGCGGCTCAGACCGGAACCGTTTCGTTCTGGGACACCCGGCTGGGGCTGGGCCGTTACGGGCTTTTGCTGCCGGGGACGCGGTTCGACTGGCCGGCGGGGCAAACCCTGCGCCTCGAATCGTTCCGGGCGCGCCAAGCCGCAGAGATCACCTGCGGCGAGGACGCTCAGGTCCGGGTGGCCGCAGACTGCCGCCTCGAATCGGGGGCGACGATTCTCTTGGGCGGTGGTGGCGTTGTGTCCGTCGGCGGCACGTTCACGTTGAGCGACACGAACAGCGCCCTCATCGTCGGCGGCAGGAACACGGACGCAATGGTCGACGGCGCATGGGCGGGCGCGGGCGGTCTTGTCGAGGCCGGCAGTCTGACCGTCGCGTCCGGCGCGAGGATTTCGGCCGATGGACGAGGGTACGCGCAGGGCGCCGGACCCGGCGCCGGAGGGGATTCTGGTGTGGGCGGCGGGCACGGAGGGATGGGGGGTGGCGCGAATGGCTCGAATGGAGGAGCGACTTACGGCTCGGCGGGCGAGCCGGCCCAACCCGGCTCCGGCGGTCGGGGGAGCAGTCGCTGGGGCACTTGGGCCTACGGGGGCAACGGGGGAGGCGTCGTCCGCATCAAGATCGCGGACGAACTCATGCTGGACGGCGTCATCACGGCTGACGGCGCGAATGCGGTCTTTGTCTCGGCGGGAGACTGCTGTGCAAGCGGCAGCGGCGGGGCGGGCGGATCGGTCTGGATCGAGGCCGGGGTTTTGCGCGGGTCCGGCTCCGTGCATGCCAACGGCGGCCAAGGCGTTGCGGGTGGAGCCGACGGCGGCGGCGGGCGGTTGGCAATCTACTATGCGCTCGATGGCGGGTTCACCGGAGTCGCGGCGTGCACGGCGCTCGGTGGGCAAGGCAGTTCCCTCCCCGGACAACACGGCACGGTCAGTTTCTGGAACACGGCACTCGGGCCGGGGCGCTTCGGCCTGTTTGTGCCGGCGGATCGTTTCGACTGGCCTGCCGGACTGACACTGGAACTCGAATCGCTCCGGGTGGGGGCCGGTGCAAACAGGCCCGCCCGGTTCGATTTGGGCGCGGCAGGCAGGATCGAGGCGGGCAGCGTCCTCATCACTGCTGGCGCTGACCTGGTGTGTGGTGCGGACGCCCAGGTGCAGTTGAGCGGTGACGCGACTCTTCTCGAGGGGGCCCGCTTGACCCTGGGCGGCGGCGGATTGCTGGCCGTCGGAGGGGTGCTGACGTTGGCGGATTCGAACTGCGTCGTCCGGGTGGAATCGAAGAACAACAGCGCTCGAGTCAACGGGCTGTGGGCTGGCCAGAGCGGCCTGATTCAAGCCGGCCATCTCACCGTCGCCGCCGGGGCGGAGATCACGGCGTCCGGGCAGGGGTACGTCGCGGGCGCGGGACCGGGCGGGGCAAACGACCCCGGCGTCGGCGGTGGATACGGCGGATTGGGCGGCGGCTCGAACGGGACCAACGGCGGGCTGGCGTATGGCTCGGCCTGGGACCCCAGCGATCTGGGTTCCGGTGGCTGCGGGAGCCACCGTTGGGGCACCTGGGCCACCGGGGGGAACGGCGGCGGGGCCTTGCGGATCAGCGTCGCCGGCATGCTGACGTTGGAGGGCAGCATCACCGCGGACGGGGGCAACGCGGTAATGGTTGCGGCGGGAGATTGCTGCGCGCCCGGAAGCGGCGGATCCGGAGGTTCGATCTGGGTCGACACCGAGACGCTGCTGGGCTCGGGCTCGTTCAGGGCCGAAGGGGGCCGAGGCGACGCCGGTGGGGCGAGCGGCGGGGGCGGACGCATTGCCGTTCGTTACCGACAGGCCGAGGGCTACACCGGGTTTGCCCAGAGTACGGTTTTGGGCGCTGCGCTCGCGCCAACCGGGCAGCCGGGCACGCTCGGGTTCTTCGATATCAGCGGAGGCGCGGAGATGCCGCGCTTGATTGTGCCGCGCGAGCGGTTCACGTGCGCCGCCGGCGCGTTGCTGCGACTCGGCGGCCTGACGGTTGGTTGGCCGGGGGCGTCGAATGCGGTTTTTGAGATGGGTGAAGACGTCACGTTCGAGGCCCAGGATGTGACCGTGCAACAGGGGGCGTTGCTGAGCGTCGGCGGCGGCTCGCAGTTCGACCTCACGGGCACGCTGCACGTCCAGGACAGCAACTCGCTCGTCCTGGTTCAGGGCCGCGATGCCTGGGGGATGATCAGCAACAACTGGGTCGGCGTCGGCTCAACCTTCCGCGCCAGCAACATCGTCGTCGGTGCTGGGGCCACGATCAGCGCCGACGCCCAAGGGTATGGCTACTCCTGGAACGCGCCCGCCTTTGGTCCTGGCGCCCCGCGCCACAAAGCTGCGGGCGCGGGTTACGGCGGAGCGACACCGGATGGCGGCCTGGCCTACGGCCCGGACTTCGCGCCGACCGACCTCGGCTCCGGCGGCAGCGGCAGCGATGGTTGGTCGAACTCGACGCGCGGCGGCGCCGGGGGCGGAGCGATACACCTGATCGCCGTCGGAAGTCTGACCGTCGATGGCGAGATCACGGCCAACGGCGAGGCGGCCGTGAACTACCCCTCTCAGTGGGGTTGCTGCGCCGCCGGTGGTGGCGGCTCAGGCGGTTCGATCTTCGTCGAGGCGTTCGAGATGCGGGGCACAGGCAGCCTGACCGCCAACGGTGGCGAAGGCATCTTCGGCTCGAGCGGCGGCGCGGGCGGGCGGATCGCGGTCTGGACCTGGGGCGCCAACTCCTTTCCGAGCCAGAGTCTGCATGCCCAGGCCGCCCCGGGAACGCCAACGGGCGAGAACGGCACCGTGCGTGTTCCGGCGCAACCGATCTTCACCTGGAACCCCGAGCCGAATCCCTACGCCCACGGCGGCCAGACGCTGAGTTGGGCGGCGCTCGGACTTGATGTCACCCGGGTTTCGGCCGAGGTCACCGCCTATCGGGACGGGCTCGCATATACGGTTGCCCGCGAGCAAGCCAACTGCGGCCGTGTGCTCTGGAACACGACGGTCGTCCCGGACGGACGCTACGAGGTGAAGGCCGTTTTCCGCGATCCCGCGAAGCGGGTCCTGGGCGAAATCGCCGCGTCGGTCTTCGTGAACAACGCCGCGATCTGGCACGGCGGCGCCTTGGTCTCGGACACGACTTGGTCCAGCGACAGCGTCCACCTGATTGAAAGTGATCTGGCTGTTGGCAGTGGCGTCACGCTCACGATCGACCCCGGCACGGTGGTCAAGGTGCTTCCCGGACGCAGCATAACCGTCGCCAGCGGAGGCCGGCTCGATGCGCCAGCCACGGACCTTGCGCCGATCTTCTTCACCGTCCTCGAAGACGACACAGCGGGCGGCGACACGAACTTCGACGGCAATCAGTCGCGTCCGCGGCCCGGGGAGTGGCCCGGCTTGATCGTGTCGGGCGGCACGGCGGACCTTTCGCCATCCGTGGTCATCCGCTATCATTGGACAACCCACTCGGGCGCGCTCGCGGGGAATGAGACCTGGCTGGGGTCCGCCCTGCACCAAGTCACAGGCGACCTCACCGTCCCGGCTGATGTCACTCTCACCGTCCAGCCGGGCGCCATTGTCAAATTCGGGTGGAAGCGGCGCCTGTCTGTTGATGGACGGCTCGAAGCGCGCGGGACGGTGGCTCAGCCGATCACGTTCACCTCCGAGCGCGACGACTCGGTCGGAGGCGACACCAATGGCGACGGCAATGCCACGGAACCCGCCGGGGGTGACTGGGGCGCGATCGCGATTGGCGGCGAAGCCGACCTCACGCATACCCGGGTGCTCTACGGCGGCGGCACGGCCGGCGGCGGATACGAGTGGGGCGCTGGCGCGTTTCGCACTGGCGCCGGCGCGGTCCTTCGGGTCGGGGAGAGCGTCATCAGCGAGTCCGCCTTCGAGGGCATTCATGCCGTGCAGGGAGGCGAGATCACCGTGAGCAACACGGTTATCGCGTTCACGGATCGCGCGGTCAATGGGGACGGCGCTGTGGCGCGCCTGCTCCACTGCACGCTCTACAAGAACCGCATCGGCCTCTGGCCCCACGGCGGCGTCATTCAGGCGCGCAACTGCATCATCAGCCACAGCATCGAGACCGGCGTGTATGGCGAAAACGACGTCCAGTTCTGCAATGTCTGGTCGCCCACCGGCGACAACGGCGCGTTCATCCCAGGCGCGGCGGGCAACGTCTCGGTTGATCCCCGCTTCAAGAACCCCGATGCAGGCGATTTCCGCCTCGACTATCGCTCGCCGTGCATCGACGCCGCGGATGGAACAAGCGCGCCCGCCGCCGACACGATGGACGCGCCCCGCTACGCCGATCCGCGCACCTTGGTCAAGACCGGGACGCCGACAGCCAGCGGGGCCTACGCCGACCTGGGCGCGTTCGAGTTCGTCGAAGAGGCGGATTCGCCGGTGGACTTGGTGGTATCGAGCGTCCAGGGACCGGCCGAAGGAACGTCTGGTGACCAGGCCACCGTGCGTTGGACGATCGTCAACAACGGAACTGACGGAACCAGGGGCGCCTGGCACGATGCCATCAGTCTCGTGCCCTCGAGTCCGACCGGCTGGGACGAACCCGTCGCGGTGGCGGAAGTTCTGTCCATCGCCACCCTCGGCCCTGGCCAGAGCGCGACCTTCGCGGCGTCGGTGCGAATACCGGGCGGGACCGAGGGGCCGTGGCGTTGGCGGGTGTGCGCCAATGCTCGAGGCGAGGTCTTCGAGGGACGTCACTCGGACAACAACCAAACCGAGGGGTCGGCGCCGATGCAATTGCGCGTTCCGGAGCTCGCAGTTGGAGCGGCGATGAACGACCTCTTTGTCGGGGCCGGAGTCCCTTCCTGGTTCAAACTCGAACAGCCTGCCGGGTAGGCGCTCACCGTGGGTTTGGACGCCAGCGCCCCGAACGGGCGCTGCCGGCTGTACGCGGGGCGCAACCGAATGCCCACCGAGTCTTTCTTCGATTGGCGCAGCGCAACGTGGAATCCGCCGGCGCCGCGATTGCCCCTGCCCGCGCCGGATGCGCCGGGCACGGTGTACTTGTTGGTGATGCCGGAAGCACTCGATGACGGCCAGCTTGCCTTCACACTCGAGGTTCAGGCGGCGCAGTTCAGGCTGACGGGAATCGGTGTTGCCAGCGCAGGCAATCTCGGCGCGGTCACCATCCCGCTCGCGGGCGACGGATTCGCCGATTCGATGCGGGTGTCTTTGCGTCCAGCCTCGGGGTCTGACGTCGCGGCTCAGGCCGTGAGCGTCGGCAGTTCAGTGGCAGCCGAGGCCCGATTCGACCTGGCGGGAGTTGCGCCAGGGCGCTACACCGTGGTCGCGGCACTGGGCAACCGCGAGGCGGTCCTCCCCGACGCCTTGACCGTGTCGGGCAGCGGCTTGGGCGGCAGGTTCTGGGCGCGCCTGACCGTGCCGGCAGCCGGTCGGCTGGGTCGCGCGTTCACCATCTATCTCGAATACGGCAACGCGGGCGACACGGACATCGCGGCGCCGCTGGTGCGCGTCACGGCGAAGTCCGCGCCACTCCGGTTGTGGCCGCCGGACCAACCGCTGGCCGCCGGCACAGTTGTCACGCTCCTCGCTCATGCGCAGGACGGCGCGCAACCCGGGGTGCTTCGCCCCGGCTGCAGTTACCGGATTCCGCTGCGCGCCCAGGCGGATAGCGTCGGCCGCGCCGATTTCGGGATGGCGGTATTCGACGGGGGCGCCGCGGCGATGGATTACGAAACGGTCCGCCGCAAGGTGCTCACGATACAGCCCGACACCCTCTGGACCAACACCTGGCAGAGCTTTGTCAGTCAGACCGGCCCGACCCAGGGGGACTACCTGGCGGTCTTGGGCGCCGCGGCTTCCCGGGCGAGGGCTTTCGGGCTGAACCTGGCGACTGAAACGGACCTGCTCGAGTACCTGTTCGACGAGACCGCATCCGCGCTGCGCCAGGCGCCGGTGTGGGGCACGTTGTATTTGGCGGACACCAATCATCCTTTGGCCCGGCAGACCGTGGTGCTGACGCCGCGATCGAGTCAGCCGGGGGCAACCAACAGCCCGCTCACCGCGCTCTCCTGGTATGACGGCACATTCGCCGTCGGCGGAGTGCCGGCCGGAACCTACGACGTCTCCGTTGCGGGCCATTTGCCGGAGACATTGGGCGAAGTCACCCTGCTTGATCCGCTCCAACAACCGCTCGCCAATCTCATGCTGATCGTCACGGCCCCCGCTGGAGCACTGACCGGCGAGGTGCGCGCCGGGTTCGACGCCTCGCCCATCACCGGGGCTCTTTTGATGGCCCGGCACCAGATGTCCGGCCGCGTTTACTCGATCCAGACGGCGCTCGACGGAACGTACGAACTCGAGGGTCTCCCGCCGGGCGATTACAAACTGGAACTGAAAGCCGAAGGCTACCTCCCGCAGCCCGCGCGGTATTTCAGGATCGAACCCGGCCAGCGCCTGGCGCAGTCGTACGCGCTCCCAGCCGGCGGCGGGCGCATCATCGGCCGGGTTCTTCGCCCCGATGGCGGCGCGGTGCCGGGCGCGCCCGTGGCCGCGCGCATAGCCGGGGCGATGGAGGCTCGCGGTTCCTCGAGCGGAACCGACACGATCGCCGACGATGCTGGGGCCTTCGTGCTGGCGGGGTTGCCCCCGGGAACTTACCGGGTGTCGTCTCATCTGGACGGAATCGGCGCATGCAGCGTGTCGGACGTCGCCATCACGGATTACAGTGCGACGGTCTCGCTGGACCTGGTCCTCGAAACGGGCGCGCCTTTGACCGGAACGGTCCTTGACGCGGTGACCGGTGCGCCCGTCGCCGATGCCTGCGTCTGGGTCCGCGCCGCGCCCGACGTGGCAGCGGACGCGACAACCGACAGTGCGGGCCGTTTCACGTTGACGGGTCTTGGAGCGGGGCGCCACCCCGTGCTCGCGTCCGCGAATGGCTACATCACAACACGCGTGGACGCCGACACGGGGATTTCGGCCACGGCACCCATCACCATCTTGCTGGGCAAGCTTGGAAGCGTCGAGGGCCACGTCCGCACCCAGGACGGACCGCTAGCCCGTGTCCCGATCATGGTCGAATGGGCCGGTGCGGTTCAGACCGAGACGCAGACGGACAACCAAGGTCACTACGGGTTTCTGGGTCTGCCTCCGGGTGACTATCGAATCGGGGTTGGGCCTCAGTTGGGACCCGTGCTCTGGGGCGCAGACTTCACCGTCTCTCCAACCAACGCCTCCGCTGTCGTTCGGGATTTCGATCTGGGCGCTTTCTCCATTCTCGCCGGACGCACCCGGGCTTCTGACGGAACCACTCCGCTGCCGGGCACAACCGTCCTGTTGCTCGCGCAGGGGGAAGTTGTCGCTCAAGTCCCCACGGATGCCCAAGGACGATACGAATTCCACGTCGTCCAGCCCGGCGACTTCGATCTCTATGCGGTGGGTCAGAATGGCTGGCTCACGCCCCTCGAAGCGGTGGCGGTCGGCGCCAATCAGCGCCTCGACGGTCTCGACCTGCTGGCTCCCACCAGTCAGTTGGATGTGGCGGTAGCCGCGCTGGCGACCGGACAGCCGCTCGGGCAGGCCCAAGTCACTGTGACGCCGGTCGGCGCCCCGGACGGCATGCTCTCCCGCTCGGCATCCACCGGCGACGACGGGAAGCTGTCGTTCTCCCAGATGCCCGCCGGAGACTACCGTGTTGCAGCCTCCGCCGAGGGCTATGCGCACACCGAGCACACGGTCACGATCGCAACCGGCGTCGCGTCGGCAACCCTCGATTTGCCGGCCGGCCGGATCATTCAGGGCACCGTCGAGGCGCGCGGCGTCGGGATGCCCGACGTCCCGGTCTTTGCGGCTCGAACCGGAGGTCCCATCCTGTTCTCGACGCGCACCGATGCGCAGGGCTGCTACCAGTTCACGTCCTTGCCTGCAGAACTCATCGATGTGTTGGTCGCGCCGGAGAGGGATCGTGCGGCCGTGATCCGCGAGCGGATGAGGATGGATTGGCTGCCGACTCTGAAACTGGACTTCGACCTGGTCGCGGATGGGGCGACCGTCACCGGACACGTTGCCGACGCGAATGGCCGTCGTCCGCTGCCCCAAACCGCAACGCTCTTGCACTCGAGCGGCTTGGCGGTGTCGGCCCGACTCACCGGCCGCGTCGACGGGGCGTATGCCCTGCCGCGATGCCCGGCGGGGGCCTACACGCTGCAAGTGCGGGGCCAGGGCTATCTTCCTGTTCGCCAGACGCTGATCGTGGCCGACACCGGCGGCTCGCTCACGAACGACACGCTGGTCCTCGGGGGACCCGTGGCCTGGGCGGCGCCGGCCCTCACGCCCAATAGGCCGGCGGTCGAGCTTGCCGGGTACACGACCTGGATGGGCGGGATTCTCACGGGGACTTCGCCGCCTGAGGTGACGGCGGCCGGCGCGCTCGGCGACCTGGGCGCATTCATCGAGTACTGGAAGAAGTACCGGCCCGAGCCGTGCGAGATGATCATCATCCCCAAGGGGTTGCCCTTCGCCGTCCGGGCGATGGCGCTGTTCGACGTCTGGAAGAGCGACTACGAGGCCATGTGCGGAGTCATCAACAACGATTGGATCGTCCTGGACGCCGCCGCCGGCGCCGTCACCGCCGACACGTACCTGGTCGAGGTGGCCATCGCGACCATCGGAAGCGGCGGGACGTTGGCGGGCGTTGCGCTCTGGGCAGAGGCAGCAGGGGCAATCGGAGGGGCTGCGACGAGCTGCCTCAATGCGCTGTTGACCATCGGCAATTCCGAGGCCAGCGGCGCGGACAAGGCTTTTGCGGCCAACAACGTGGTGGGGGCGTTCATGGACGTGGCAAAGAACCTGAATTCGGCGTTGCCGAGCTGGGTGCCCATCGGGTCCGTTGTTGCCGGCCTGACCGGATTGGTGGGCGATCTCATCAACCTCTGGAACGTCGAAGACCAGTTGCACGAGGACCTGGCCGAGTGGCTGGCGCGCTGCGGCGAAGACGAAAGCAGATTCTACACCGCCTACCAGGATTACCTCCGTCACAAGCATGAGTACGACTATGCCAAGCCCGATTGCGGAGACGGGGGGGCCACAACGAACTCGACCGACATCACCGCCAGCCGCGATCCGAATGGCAAGATCACAACCGGTTTCGGCCCCGCGGGCTGGGTCCGGTCGGGGGCTGTCATTGCGTACACCATCGAGTTCGAGAACGTGCGCACAGCCGGCGCTCCCGCCCAGCAGGTTGTGGTCACGGACCGGCTGGCGCCAGAACTCGACTGGTCCACCTTCGAGTTGCAGCAAGTCGCCTTCAACCAGGTCGTGATCGACGTGCCGCCCGGCCTTCAGTCCTATCGCGCCGAAGCGTTCGTGGCTTCCGATCCCAACCCGGTCCGAATCGAGGCCTCACTCAATCCTATCACCGGTGTGGCCACCTGGAGGCTCAGCTCCGTCGACCCGGCCACGGACAGTTTGACCGAAGACCCCCTCGCCGGTTTCCTCCCGCCAAACGACGCCGCGCACCGCGGAGAAGGCTTCGTGACTTTCGCGGTCAGGCCCCGGCCGGATTTGCCGTCGGGCGCCGCTGTCCAAAACCAGGCGCGCATCGTGTTTGACGCCAACGCGCCCATCGTTACGCCGGCGGTGACCAACACGATCGCCGCCCTCGACCCAACCAGCGCGGTGCATCCGCTCCCGACGCTCTCCGCCCCGGATTTCGAGGTCGCATGGAGCGGCGCCGACCCCGGCGGACCGGGCATTGTCAGCTATGACATTTACGTCTCGGTGGACGACGCGCCCTATGCGCCTTGGCTGGCGGGAGTCACCGCGGGAAGCGCGGTGTATCATGGTCAACCCGGATCGTCCTATGCGTTCCGCAGCATTGCCACAGACGCGATCGGGAATCGCCAGCCGCCGCGGACCGGGCCTGACGCGACCACCGAAGTCCCAACGGAGATCGTGGTTCTCACTGCCATGCCGCTCGAGATCCGTTGGAGATCGGTTCCCGGCAAGCAGTACTTCATCGAAACCGCGACAGACCTTGGGTCCGACTCGCAATGGGAGACACACGCCGGCCCCATCCTCGCGCGCGAAACAGTGACCAACTTCATCGAGACACCCGACACCCTCCAGCGGTTCTATCGCGTGCGCAAAGCCGATTGAGGCCCGCGCGTTTGCGCCGCGGGATATCTTCACGGAAATGGCGGTGACCGCCGATGAACAGGCCGCCGCGCTCGAGTTGCTATCCGAGGCCTGATTGAAGCTGGACGCCGACTTCCATCCCGATGGCTTCAACTTCGGGGTCATTTACCCTGCTTCCCCGCACCACTCGCCTCCACCCCAGCGCGGTTTCCTTGAAGCCTTGTCTCACTTCAGTTCCGACTCGTTGTTGGCGATGATCGCCTTGTCACCGATTTCGTTTCTGATTTCCACGCCGCGCATGCAGGCGAACTGGCCGTTCGAGATCAAGAGGCCCATCGGCTGGACGTGCTCGACCCGCACGCAGACCTGGGCTTCGTCGGCGTCAATGCCCGAGAACTGGCCGTTGGCCGCGCCAGCCTGGGTGCGGATGAAGTGACCCCGCCTTCATGATCCGCCCCGATTCATGAGGTGCTGTTCCCTCTGTGATCTCTGTGTCTCTGTGGTGAATCCCATCCGGTGACAGTCACCGTCCCGGATTGAACCACGGAAACGCAGAGCACACGGAGGACCCGGCAGTCAAAGAGCCACGGATGGAACACGGATGGAACACGGATGACGCAGCCATTCGGCTTGCCTCGGTGATTCGGATCGAGCCTCATCTTCGATGTTCGGTATGCACATCGAGTTCCTCCGCGCGGAGAATGTGCGCCATGTGGCGCCAATCGACTGCGATTTCAGCGATGGGCGGGGCGCGCTCCGCCGGTGGACGCTCTTGCCGGCGAGTGAAGCGTCGAATGCGCTTTTGCGTTGCATGGCCCTGGCAAGTCTGGGGCGGCGGCAAATGTCCGTGTTGGCGCCCAAACTCGGCACAATGCTGGGCGTGCGTTCCGAGCATCCGGCGCGACTCGAGTGCACGCTCGTCTACCACGCCCCGCAAGAGCGGGGGCCCCACCGCCCCGTGCGGCGGCAGTCAGGATGGCAAATCTGGGCAGATGGTCATGTTGCCCCCCTATCGCGGGCCGCCATGCGCTCAGCCAGACCTGGAGCGGCGCACAGCCGTCCGGATCTCGGCAGATCGCACATCGGGCGGCTGTTGATCGGCTATGGGCGTCGGGTCACGCCCCACGCTGGCACGGACCAGTTCGGCATCTACCCGGACCAGCGGGTGAGGCGTTGTGCCGGATTGTTCGATGTCCGGGCGCGCGTCACGGACCCGCTGGCCTTCCTTCAGCGCCTTCGCCAGAAGAGTTGTTATCGCGCGGGGCGCGCGCGCGCCGTGCTCGCCCGGCTGACTGTGGACCTGTCAGAGTGGCTCGGCTGGGATGTCGCCGACAGCCTCACTCGACCCGGCGAGTTGGAAGCGCGCTGGAAAGCCGCGTCTGCACCACGGCGGACGCCGGCGGTCGTGCTTCTCGACATCGCCAGGCACGCTTACGACGCCACGGAACGGTCGTTCGACCCGAATCCGCTTCTGCAGCCCGGCGTGGTGTTGCTGGCCGCGGCGGAGGCCTGGTGCGAAACCCGCGGCCTGGCGCGCTTTCTCGCTTTGCTGGGCACGCGGTTTCCCAACCTGCAATTTGTCGTCACCCTTTCGGCATCGGCCCGCCGCAGTTTCCCGGCGCGATTGGCGCGGGAACGCCTCCCGATTCCCGAGGTCCAACCGCGCCCAAGGCCGGTCCCCGTTCGCCGGCTGGCCCCTTCGACCGTGTTGCTGGTGGACGCGGACGGCACTCTGCCGAACGTGGCTTTGATGAAGCTCAGCCGGCATTTCAAGTCCCAAGGCCGGAAGGTGGTACTGGCGCGTGGCGTGCGGTCGCTTCCCCTGGCCGGGACGGTGCTGGCCAGTTGTGTGTTCGGCACCGCGGCGTCGGCGAAGCGAGTCGGGGTGCTGCGAGATCGGTTCGGCGACACTCTGCAACTGGGCGGTTCGGGCGTCGATCTCCACCGACGCCTGGCGCCGGAAATCGAGGCTCTGGCCCCAGACTACGCGCTGTATCCGGAACTCGGTGACCGCGCCATCGGGTTCCTGACACGCGGGTGTCCCATGCATTGTCCCTTCTGCATCGTGCCGGAGAAGGAGGGACTGCCGCGCCGGGTCGGCGATCTGGACACTCTGCTCCAAGGTCGCAAGAAGCTGATCCTGCTCGACGACAACCTGCTGGCTCACGCCGACGCCCTCGAGTTGCTCGAGGCAATGGCTCGCCGCGGTTTGCAGGTCAACTTCAACCAGACCCTCGATTTGCGGCGGCTCACGCCCGAGGCGGCCTCTTTGCTGCGCCGGATTCCCTCCACCAACGCGGCGTTCACTCGCCGCACATACTATTTCAGTCTCAATGACGCGCGAGGCCTCGATCTGCTGCGCCGACGGTACGCTCTGCTGCAACCGCGCCACTCGGACAACGTGGAGTTCGTCTGCATGTACGGGTTCAACACCACGTTGGCGGAAGATGTCGAACGGTTCCGCTTTCTGCGCTCGCTGCCCGGGGCGTATGTGTTCGTCCAGCGTTACCAGCCCATCCCCGGCGGTCCGCCGGCGAACCTCAACCGCTTCTTCGACGACCGGGCCGACGCCCTGATCAGCGAATTGGTGCGAATCCTCTATCGCCAGAACATGAAGAGCATGGAGACGTACTATCGCTGGCTGGCTCTTCAATACGCCGCACAGTGCGGGCGCATCCATCACGTCTTGGTCGAGACGCTGTTTCGATACAACGGCCGCTCGCGCATGGCGGGATTCCTGCACCGACTCGAAAGACTCTCTGCCGCCCACGGCCACCCCGCCACTGGTCCGTGGTTCCCCCTGTTCTTACCACATGAAGGGAAGCGGAGAAAGTGACCCGTCCTTCATGATCCGCCCCGATTCATGAGGCGATCTTCCCTCTGTGGTCTCTGTGTCTCTGTGGTGAATCCCGTCCGACGACAGTCACCGTCCCGGATTGAACCACAGAGACGCGGCAGAGAAAGACCGGCACCGCCTTCCATCTCTCCCTCTTTGCGCCATTGCGTCATTGCGCCTTTGCGTTCCCTCCGGGCTCAGCCGAGTTCAACGCAAAGACGCAGAGACGCAAAGAAGAAGGAAGGGGATTCAGAGAGCCATGAACCGGTGCATCTGGTTGTTGTCGGTGTTCTGTCGCCTGGTAAGGGCGCCGGGCCGAATGGCGCTTAGTTCCAACCCTTTTATTTGCAGAAACATGGGCGGCCATTT
>DAOOQY010000029.1:0-13672 GCA_035389025.1 Verrucomicrobiota bacterium | reverse complement strand
TGATTGTCTGGTGGCGGCCGGCAAGATCAAGCTGGAGCACCGCGATGCCGTCATCGCGGTCGTCCGCAAGCGCGAGACCTCGATGAGCACCGGAATTGGCTTCGGCATCGGGATTCCCCATGCCTCAACCGACCTCATCAGCGATGTCGTCGGCGCCTTTGGCCGCTCGCGGAAGGGCATTCAATTCGACGCGCTCGACAACCAACCTGTGACCTTGGTCATGCTGTTCCTGGTGCCCCAGGGTCAATTCCAAAAACACCTGCATACCCTGGCCGACATCGCCAAGCTGCTGCACCGGAAGGATTTTCGCCAGTCTCTGGAGCAGGCCCCGGACGCTTCCGCCATGTATGGAATCATCCGGAGCAACTCCACCGAAAAGCCGCTGCGCCCCGTTTGACCAGCGCCGGGCAACCGGCAGCGCGCCACAGCCCGGTTGCCCCCTCTCCCCCGTCCCGTCTCCATCATGCTCCACCGTTCCATCGCACTGCGCCTCCGAAACGCCATCGCGCCAATCCTCCCCGATGCCGATCTGAGCAGCGTCGAGGTGCGCCCGTGCCCCGATCCGCGGCACGGTGATTACCAGAGTTCGGCCCTTATCGGATTGGCGAAGGCGCGCCGGCTCAACCCGCGCCAACTTGCGGACGATCTGTTGAGGTCTCTGGATGTGTCGGAATGGTGCGATCCGGTCGAGATTGCCGGCCCCGGCTTCCTGAATTTTCGAATCCGCACGGGAGCCCTGGCCGCGGTGCTCCAGCGTGCCGTTCAGGGCGAGCACCTGTTCTTCGAACGGGCATCCCAGCCGCGGACAATCGTGGTCGACTTCAGCTCGCCGAACGTGGCCAAGCCGATGCATGTCGGCCACATCCGATCGACCATTCTCGGCGACTGCCTGGTCCGGACGCTGCGTCTGCTGGGGCATCGCGTGATCGCGGACAATCACATCGGCGATTGGGGCACCCAATTCGGCAAACTGCTTCTGGGCTGGAAGCGCGACCTCGATCGCGACGCCCTCGAACGGGATGCCGTGGGCGAGATGGAGCGGCTCTACCGCGTCATGAACGCCCAGTGCGACTCGAATCCGGACACGCTCGCGGCGGCACGGGAGGAACTCGTCCGGCTTCAGAACGGCGATCCGGAGAATCTCGCCCTGTGGCAGGACATGAACGCGCGCTCCCAGCACCAGTTCGATTCCATCTATGCCCGCCTCGGTATCCGCTTCGACACCACGCTGGGCGAGAGTTTCTATAATCCGCGGCTCAAGGCGGTCGTCGAGGAACTCGAACAGGCCGGAGTCGCCCGAGAGAGCGAAGGCGCGAAAGTGGTGTTCTTCGAGGATGATGCGGAACTCAAAGAACACCCCGCCATTGTTCAGAAGAGCGACGGGGCCGCCAATTACGCCACCACCGACCTCGCCACCTTGGCCTACCGGATCGAGACCTGGAACCCCGACGAGATCGTCTATGTCACTGACGGACGCCAGCAGCTTCACTTCCGCCAGATCTTCGCGATTCTCAGGCGCTGGCGCCCCCAGGCGAGGGTGAAACTGGCCCACGTCTGGTTCGGGTCCATCCTGGGCCCGGATGGCAAGCCCTTCAAGACCCGCTCCGGCGACACCGTCAAGCTCGCGGATTTGCTGGACGAAGCCGAGGAACGCGCGCTTCGGCTGGTCACATCCAAGAATCCCGCGCTTCCCGAGGCGGAACGGCGCGAGATCGCCCGCGTGGTCGGCTTGGGGGCGCTCAAGTACGCGGATCTCCTGCCCAACCGCCAGAGCGGCTACGTCTTCGACTGGGACAAGATGCTCGCGCTGACGGGCCACACCGCGCCTTATCTCCAGTACGCCTACACCCGCATCCGAAGCATCTTCCGCAAACAGGCCGAAGGCGCGTCCGACGAGGCCGGCTGGTCCGGGCGCGCGAGTGAGTGTTTCGTTCTGGGGCAAGAGGAGGAGGTCCGGCTGGCGAAGCATCTCTTGACTTTCGGCATCGTGCTCGAAGCCGTGGCCGGAGACTATCGCCCCAACTACTTGTGCAATTATCTCTATGAACTCGCCGGCCGCTTCACCGCATTCTACGAATGTTGCCCCGTCCTCAAGGCCGACGAACCGCACCGATCGAGCCGATTGGCCCTCTGCGATCTGACCGCCAAGGCCCTCCAGCAGGGCCTCGCCGTCCTCGGCATCGAGACCTGCGAACGGATGTGACCGTGCGGCCCCGATCGGTCAGCGGTCCGCGTCCTCCGTGCCGCCAGCCCGAATACTCCGCAGGCCCTCGCGCCGCACGACGCCCGGGCGCCCCGGTCAGGAGACGGACCCGAAAATCCTGTTCGCCTCCGCCAGCGTCTCGTGGCAGCCGATGTCGTACCAGACACCCGGTATCCGCCAGGTAAAAACAGGCACGCGGGGGTAGAGCCATTGGACAAGCCGGCCCGGCTGGTCGGGATTGTTGCCTTCGGCGATGTACAGGTGAACGAGCGGCAGAATGTGCCGGGGATAGAAATAGAGCGCGATACCCGTCAGAGTGCTTGTCGGCGCCTGGGGCTTTTCCTCGAAGAAGACAAGCCGGCCTTCCGGATCAAGGGTCAGAGTGTTGTACTTCTTGACCTGTTCGAGGTCGCGCACGTCGTACACCCCCAGGACCGGCGTGTTCTTCCGATGACAGAACTCGCCGAATCCAGTCAGCGGTTCGCTGAAGAGGTTGTCACCCGCCACCACGATAATGTCATCGTCAATGCCCTCGCGGCGCAGCACGAGGTCGAGATCGCCGATCGCCCCCAAACGCTTTTCCGCATCGAAGACCCCGTCGTCGACCAGCTTGATCTCCAGGTGTGACAATGGGGCGCCGTATTCCCGCGACCACGCCTCGAACGCACCGATGAATTTGCCGTTGGTGACAATGCGGATGCGATTGATGCCCGGGATGCAGGCCATGTTGTCGAGCACGTGCTCGATCATCGGCTTGCCGCCCTTGCGGTCCGGGTGCGCGACGGGCAGCAGCGGCTTGGGCCGCGTCAGTGTCAAGGGATACAAGCGTGTGGCGAAGCCGGCCGCCAACACGATCAGGTGGATTCCGCCAGTGTGCGCCATGCGTGTTGCGCATTATCCAATGCCTCCTCGCATGTGGCGAGCCAATTCAAGCAGGGATTCACTTGGCGAATGAGTGATTCATGGTCATGCGTCCGATCCTTGCGCGCCGGCCTTTGCACGCCGCGCTTGCTCTGGGGCGGGATTCGCCTATCTTGCTTGCATCGTGCGTCTAAGCGCATGCATGGCGTGAATCTCAAGATCATGAAGTCATATCGAGTGTGCAGGGTCGGAGGGTGGGCTCTTTGGACGCTGGCAGGGTGGTGGGCCGCCCATCTCGGCGCGGGGGAAGCGCCCCAGCCTGAAACCCCGAAGGCTGCCGGGCTGGCTTCCTCCCTGGACCCGGTCAAAGACCTGATCACATTCTCGTCCAAGTACACCAATGTCAGTGCCCTGCCGGTGGGCGCCTACGACGGGAACGTGGCGAGTCTGACGGCGAAGCTTCTCAAGCGCTACCACTACGACCGGCGCGGGCTCGATTCCGCGCTGAGTGAGCGCTTTCTCGATCGGTATTTCAACCTGCTCGATCCGATGCGCATTCACTTTCTCAAGTCGGACATCGCCGAATTCGGGCGCTTGCGGGATCGGTTGCCGGAGTTGATGCTGGAGCGTGGCGACTCGTCCAAGGCGAACGAGATTTTCGCGCGTTTCATGCAGCGGGTCGATCAGCGCGTCGAGTATGTGGCGGGCCTGCTTGTGGAGAACCAGTTCGACTTCACGGGCGGCGACCGCCACACGCCCAATCGCAAGGACGCCGACTGGCCGGACACGCTCGATTCGGCCCGCGAACTCTGGCGCCAGCACCTGCGTTACGAGTATTTGCAGGAGAAGCTCAACAAACAGAAGCCGGAGGAGGTCCTCAAGACCCTCTCCGCCCGCTACAAACGCCTTCTCCGCAGTTGGGGGGAACTCGACGCCGAGGAGGTGCTGCAGGTTTACCTGACGGCCTTGAGCCAGGCCTACGACCCGCACTCGGATTACATGGGCAAGGCCCAGTTGGAGAACTTCGCCATCAGCATGAAGTTGTCCCTCTTCGGCATCGGCGCCCTCCTTCGCTCCGACGACGGCTACTGCAAGATCGAAAGCCTCGTGCCGGGAGGCCCGGCGGCCCGCAGCAAGAAGATCAAACCCAACGACCGCATTGTCGCCGTCGCCCAAAAGGACCAGGAGTCGGTCGATGTCATCGACATGAAACTCACCAAGGTTGTCGAGATGATCCGAGGGCCCAAGGGGACCGAGGTCACCCTGACCATCATCCCGGCCGATGCCGCCGACCCTTCCGAGAGAAAGACGCTGACGCTCGTCCGCGACGAGATCAAACTCGAGGATCAGGAGGCGAAGGCGAAGATTGTGGACATGCCCGACGCCGGCGGATCGACCGTGCGGCTGGGCGTCATCGATCTGCCCTCGTTCTATGCCACGTTCGATCTCGGCAGTTCGAGGCGGATTCAACTGGCATCGGGCGACACGCAACCGGAACTGAAAAGCACCACGGCCGATGTCCAACGGCTGCTCAAGAAGCTTCAGTCCGAGGGCGTTCATGGGATCGTCCTCGACCTGCGCCGCAACGGGGGAGGCTCGCTCGAAGAGGCGATCCGCCTCACGGGTCTGTTCATCAAGGACGGCCCGATCGTCCAGGTCAAGGACGCCGACGGCGACATCAGCATCGAGTCGGATCCAGATCCCGAGGTGCTCTACGACGGCCCCTTGATCGTTCTGACCAGCCGATTCAGCGCCTCCGCCTCGGAGATTCTCGCCGCGGCTCTGCAGGATTATGGCCGGGCCCTGATCGTGGGCGACACGTCCACCCACGGCAAAGGCACGGTGCAGACAATTTACGAACTGAACAAGTTCGCCAATTTCCGCAACTACAACGCCGGCGCCCTCAAGGTCACGATCCGCAAGTTCTACCGCGCCAATGGCTGGTCGACCCAGCTCAAAGGGGTGACGCCGGACATCATCCTGCCTTCAGTGGCCAACGACCTCGAGGTGGGCGAATCGTCCCAGCCATTCCCCATGCCCTGGGACAGCATTGCCAGCGCGATGTACGAAAAGCTGGACCGCGTCCGACCCCACCTCGAGGAACTCCGGCGTCGGACCGAGACCAGGCAGACTGAAGACCGGGAATTCGCCTACGTGCGCGAGGACGTTGTGCGCTACCGTGATCTGCTTGCGGACAAGAGCGTCTCACTGAACGAGGCGCAGCGGGTCAAGGAAAAGGAAGAACTCGAAGCCAAACAGAAGGCCCGCAAAGAGGAACGGAAATCCCGCCGCGAATCGCCCGTCAAGACCTACGAAATCACCCTCAAGAATGTCGATCTGCCCGGCCTGCCCGACCCGGTCAGCCCGACCAACCAGGTCGCCCTGGCCGAAACAGACGCTCCTCCGCAGTCGGACGCAGGAGCCGGCGAGGACGAGGAAGACGACAAGACGCCCGCGGTGGACGTCCATCTCGATGAGACCAAGCGGATTCTCGTCGACCTGATCTCGCTTCTCGCCAAGAGCCCCGGCGCCGCCACCGTTACCGCGCGAAAGTAGCGGGAGTCGAGGAGACCGGCCCGGTATGGCCTTCGAGACCTCGATGCGGGCCGAGAAGAACCGTCGCCAGAAACACCTCCCGAGCCGTCCTGGGCCGACGCAACTGAGCCTTGACCCGGGCGATCTCCGGGGACAATACGCGCCGACGCGATTGGATCGGACGAGTCACCTGAGCTTCAATGGGCGACTCGGCGCGTACATGGTCAACGGTCTTTCCCGCGATGGAGCTGACGCCATGCAGGGCTGCCGTCGCCTGGCCCGACGGGAGATGGACAGCACCCCCTTGCCGGATCAAGTCCTCGACAGAGGGAGCGGGGGACTCATCCGTGCCGCGAGCGGAGACGGCGGGCTCGAACACGGGCTCGAGTGACGGCTCCCGGCGCGGCGGCGCAACAACAGTGTCGGGCCGTGGCTGCACGAGGGGCGGCTGAGCTTCGAGCGGAGGCGGCGCGGGGAGCGGTCTGGACGGCGGCGACTCAGGTTCTTCTCCGAAGAGGCGGCGCAGTTCCCTTTCCCAATCCGTGTCTTCCGGCGCTTGCGGAGGATGGACCAGAGGCGGGACGGCCTCCCGGCCTCGAGCCGTGGGCCTCGATTGCCTCGATTGCTCCTCCTCGCGCCGGGCCTGGCGTTGCTTGAGCCAGTTCGACACCCCGGAGAGCAGCACAATCACCGCGAAGACAAGCAGGCTCTCCCAACTGGCGGCAAAGCATGGCATGGCAAGTGTCTGCAAGCGCGGGGCGTTCGCTCCGCAGTCAATCATTTCGACTTCGGTTTCTGACCCGAATCCTCGGGCGCCCCCTGCGCGATGCTGTCGCGCATCCCGGTGTCGGCCTGGATGTTCTTGATTCGGAGGTAATCCATGATTCCCAGGTTCCCGCTCCGGAACGCCTCGGCGATCGCCAGAGGCACCTGCGCCTCCGCCTCGACCACCCGAGCGCGCATCTCCTGCGTCCTGGCCGTCATCTCCTGCTCGATCGCCACAGCGGCGGCGCGGCGGATTTCGGCATGCGCCTGTGCGATAAGCTTGTTGGCATCGGCCTGCTCCGCCTGCAGTTTGGCGCCGACGTTGTCGCCCACATCCACATCGGCGATGTCGATCGACAGAATCTCGAAGGCGGTGTTGGCGTCGAGAGCCTTGTCCAGGACCGTCTTCGAAATGCGGTCCGGGTTTTCGAGCACATCCTTGTAGCTGTTGGACGAACCGATGGTGGTCACGATGCCTTCGCCCACCCGCGCGATAATCGTCTCCTCCGTCGCCCCGCCCACGAAACGTTCGAGATTGGTCCGAACCGTCACCCGGGCTTTCACTTTGACAGCAATGCCGTCCTTGGCGACGGCGTCGATGGTTGTCTTGCCTGAAGCCGGATTTGGGCAGTCAATGACCTTCGGGTTGACGGAGGTCTTGACGGCATCGAGCACCGTCTTGCCGGTACCCTTGGTGGCGAGGTCGATCGCGCAGGCGCGATCGAATTCGAGGTGGATGCTCGCTTTCTGGGCCGCAATCAGCGCGCGCACCACCATCTGGACGTCGCCGCCGGCCAGGAAATGGACGTTCAACTGATCGACGGTGATGTCGAGGCCGGATTTCCGCGCGTTGATGTAATTGTCGACGACCAGCCCGACCGGGACGCTGCGCAGGCGCATGGCGGCCAGCTCGATCAGGCCCACGTAGGCGCCCGACACCCAGGCGCGAATCCATATCCCGAAAAAATTGAACAGCAGAATCAGCAGGACCAGGCCGATGATGCCGATGAAGACCCACACGCCGGTCCAGATGAAAGGCGGCGCGGCGAACAGTGGCATGACAGGATTCATAAGTGGCTCTTGGCTGTTTGGTCTCAGTTATGGATTGATCTCGACTGACACACGATCTCGGTCACGCTGCCCGCACCACGACGCGAAGCCCCTCGACCGCGATCACGCGCACCGCAGTGCCGCGCTCGATCATGCCCCCTTCCGTTACGACGTCCACCCGCCGGCCATTGATCAACGCCGTTCCGGATGGCCGGAGGTTCGTGAGCGCCGTCCCCTGCTGATCGAGGAGATGCGGCTGCTCGACGCCCAGGCCCCCGATCGTGTGCCGGCTGACGAACATCTGACCCAGCCGGCTGTTTGGAAAGAACTGCACCCAGAGCACCCCCAGGGTGATGAGCGTCGCCACCACCACGAGCAAAACCCAGTTGCCGGTCCGCGGACCGAAATCCACATAGGCCAAAACGACGCCCGCCACCAGGCACCCAAATCCAATGAGTCCCGCGATCATCCCCGGCAGGATGGTCTCGATCAGCACCAGTGCCGTCCCCACGACCAGAAGTGCAACCACGATCTCCATCGGCTCAAGAATAGTCGGTGTTGCCCCCGGCGCAAGGGACAACTGCGCCGTGTCAATGACGCGGGTTAGCTGCCCTCGATAATCAGATCAAGCCGACGCCGGTGTTCCTCCGTCGAGAGGTCGCCGCCTTCGATCGTGAGCCAGCCGCGGTAGTTCACCCGGTCAAGCGCCGCTCGCACCACCGGCCACCGCACACTCCCGTCGCGAATGTTGACGAACTCGCCGCCTCCGGCGGGGTCGGCGGGCGCCAGCTTGAAGTCCTTCACGTGGACCTTGGCCAGCAGCGATCCCAGTTCGAGAATCCACTGCTCGGAGGGCGCGTATTTCATGTGGTTGCCGATGTCGAAGTAGGCCTTCACCCACGGACTGCGGAACGACGCCACGAAATGACGGAAGTGGGCCGGGCGCACCCACAGGTTGTTCCACACGTTCTCGATCGCGATCACCACGCCCGCCTTCTCGGCCACCGGAATCAACCGCTTCACCGCCTCCGTCGAGGCGTCGATCGCCCGGTTGTGCGCCTCGATGTAATCCGCATAGGGACCGTTGTCTCCGACAACCACTTCTCGCAGGTGGCCCGTCGCTTCATCAAACTCGAGTTGGAACTCCCACGCATGCGGCATCTTCATGCCCCCGATCCGGCACGGCACCAGCAGAACCGCGTCCGCCCCGTAAGCCTCCGCGGCGAGCAAGGCATCCTCCGTCACCTTCAGACTCGATTCCACCTTCGCGGCATCCGGACTGTTGAACTCCGCCCACCCCCGCAGCACGGAGTGAATTCGCAGTCCCAGCTTCTCGGCCCACACCCGGCATTTCCCGGCATCCGAAGGCGAAAGAATGCCGGCCTCAGCCCCGTCAAAACCGGCGTTCTTGAGCGCTGCCAGGCTGGCCTCGGTGGGCGTGCCCAGGATGAGAGCCCGTTTGAGCCCCGCCGACGGGGTGGACTCGGCCGACCAGGCGGCACGGCTGGCCGTGATTGTTCCCAGACTTAAACCGCCGAGCAGACCGGCCGAGTTGGAGATGAATTGTCGTCGCGTCATGGTTGTGTTTGCCTGTTGAGTGTCGTTTGTCGGCGGTCACCCTACCGCCGGACCCGCGCGGGAGCAACCCGGTTCGCAAGCGCCCACCCGTTCATCAGGGCCGCTCCTTCAGCACAGCCAGGCCCTTGAGAAGATCCAGAGCCCGGGCAAGCGCCGGATCCGTCACCACCGGCGCGGCCTCAGACACCGCCGCGCGCGGCGCCGGGAAAGCCTCCCCGTCCAAATCCTGACCCTCTCGCTTCATGCGGACCAAATCGGCCTCGCTGACTCGCAAAGACGGGTCCGGTCCGCGGCCAAAGACACTCGCGCTCGCCTGCCGGGGGCCTTCGCCAGACCGGGGGATCGCTCGATACGGATCGTCCAGGAACAAACGCTCGTCCTCGGCCCGAACGGCGACCTCGATATCGGGCTTGATCCCGGTCGAACTGATTTCACGGCCCTCACCGACGCGAACGGGCGTCGATGCAATGCGCAATCGCTGCCCGGTCGTGAGAGGGAACTCCCGAAACAGGCTCGCCTGGCCCGCCGTGACTGATCCAATGAGCAAAGCCACGTCCGCATGGCGCAAGGCGGCCGCCAGCGCCTCCGCCGCGCGTCGAGTCTCGCCGTTGACCAGCACCATGACAGGACGATCGAACGCGTTTGTCTTCGCCGTCGTCTCGAACACCTCGTCCCCCCAGCTCAAAAGCTTGCAGGACGCCTTCACGAAGGCATCCGCCACACGCCCCGCTTCCCCATAGTCCGCCCCGTCCGCAAACCGCAGGTCAAGGACCAGCCCCTCGACCTGACCGGGCGCGGCCGGATCGGCGAGCGCGGCGCGGAAAAGCTCACCCAAGCCGCGCTCGATCCGCTTGATCCGTATGTAGGCCAGCGTTTGGCCAAATACGCGGCGGCCAGCCAACTCCGGCTTCGCCCCCTCCGCCTCCGCAAGGGCCTCTTCTCCCCTCGACAGCACCACCTTCGAACCCAGTCGGCCAAGCAATCCTTCGACCGCCGCACGATTCAGATCGGCCTCGGCCATCCCAACAAGATTCGATCGAATGACCCCGTAGACCTCATCGAAGGGGGGCCATTCCGCGGCGCCCGCCGCCAGAGAGACAACGCCGGCCAGCCAGAGGCTCATCCCACGGCGCAAAACTGAGTTCGTCATGCAAATCGTGCTCCTGAACCGCCCCCCATGATCGAGCGCAACTCGAGTGGCGGGACGGGACTTCCGCGAACGAGCCGCCACACCAGCCAGCCGCAGCTCCCGACCCAACACCACCGAAGGCGCCATGGATGGCGCGAAGGACCTCCACAGCCTACCCAGTCCCCTGGGCAAGGCCAGCCCAATTTCCCACCGACAACCTCCAGGTGCACGCATGCGGAAGGCCCGAGACTCGATGACCGGGGCCAAATAGAACCGGCGGCCGCGTAATCGCGACCGCCGGGGCGACGTCGTTAGACGGGAACGCCAGGGCAAGCCCAGCGCCTTAAGGTAGGCTTAGGTAGACTTTTTGATTCCAGCAGTGATTGCTGGAACCGCGGGCCAGTCCCGATATCTGTCGCTAGATCTCGGTTCTTTCATTGTGGGCTTTTCAGAAGCATTCCCCATGCCAGATCGTTGATGTCAGCCCTGCTATCTGCTTCCAATTCCGTTCCCAACAATCCCGTGTTCATGAGGCAATTGAACAACTGTCTGGTTCAAAACGTTCTGTAATGTCTGTAAAACATTGCTGAAACGCATTTTGATCGAGTCTCGTGCTGTAACAAGTTGGCAATCTTGTGTATGGCATGCCCCTCACAGGTGAGGCAGGACGGCCAGTCCCATGACAGGTCCGCTCGCCGATCTGGCACCCGCGGAATGGCCGTCCTGCCTCTGCCTCGGGGCGAACGCTGCTTCTGATGGACGCCAGTGTGTCCCGATTTGAGGCGGAAGGTGAGACACAGCATGTCAGAATGACACTCGACCAAGCCATCGCGCCCGCGTATGCTCGCCCGATCTGAATATGACAGACCCTCGCTACCCGCAATTGGCTCGACTCCTGGTCGAGTACTCGACCGCCCTCGAGAAGGGCGACCGCGTCCTTCTCGACATGATCGATGTCCCCGATGAAATGGTCGTGGCGTTGATGCGCGCGGCGCGACAGGCCGGAGCCGTGCCGGTGGTCGAAGTCCGCCACACGCGGGTGACGCGCGAGGTGATGCGGGAGACGTCGCCTGATCACGCGCGATTGATCCGCGATCTCGAACTGTTTCGGATGCGCAAGATGCAGGCTTACATCGCCATCCGCGGCGCCGCCAACGCGAACGAGGCCGCCGACGTGCGCAGTGACCGGCTCCAGCTTTTCTCGAAAACCCTGCGTCCGGTGCTCGATTACCGGCTGTCCAAGACGCGGTGGGTGGTGCTGCGCTGGCCGACGCCGAGCATGGCCCAGGCCGCCAACATGAGCACGGAAGCCTTCGAGGACTTCTACTTCGACGTGTGCACCGCAAATTACCCCCGGATGGCACGCGCGATGGTGCCGCTGGCGAAACGGATGCAGCGTGCGGATCAGGTGCGCCTCAAGGGCCCTGGCACCGACCTCCTGTTCAGCATCAAAGGCATCGGCGCAAAGCCCTGCAACGGGTTGCGCAACATCCCCGACGGCGAGTGTTTCTCCTGCCCGACGCTCAAGTCCGCCCAGGGCGTCATCCAGTTCAACACACCCACGCTCTACGCCGGCACTCGTTTCGAGAACATCCGCCTGGAATTGAAGGACGGCAGAATCGTCAAGGCCACCGGCTCGAACGAAAAGAAGCTCAACGAGATTCTCGACACCGACCCCGGCGCCCGGTACATAGGCGAATTCTCGCTCGGCTTTCATCCGCTCATCCTCAACCCGATGTGCGACATCCTGTTCGACGAGAAGATCGCGGGTTCTCTGCACTTCACGCCGGGCCAGGCCTACGAGGATTGCGGCAACGGCAACAAATCGGCTGTCCATTGGGACATGGTGCTCATCCAACGTCCGGAGTGGGGCGGCGGCGAAGTCTGGTTCGACGGCGAGTTGATCCGCAAAGACGGTTTCTTCCTGCCCAAGGACCTGCGTCCCCTCAACCCCGATCGCTTGAAGTAACAGTGCGGATCGATTCTGCCTGCCGGTTGGATCGGCGGTCTCCCCCCGCCGTGGCGCGTCGCCTCGTGAAACGAATGGCCGCTGTGAGCCTTGCAGGGGTCCTCGTCGTCCGGCCGGCCCACGCCGCCATTGAGTCCCAAGGCCGACAACCGGTTGCGATTGCCGCCGCCGACACGGCCTCCGCGCGTCTGCCCACACTCCGCATGGGCAACTGCGATTTCGTCGACCTCGCGGCCTGGGCAAAGACCAAGTCCCTGAGACTCAGTTGGGTCTCGACGAACAGCATCGTCGGGTTGACCAATCGCTCGAACGGGCTCCGGGGCAGCGTCGGTTCACGTCAGGTCGAAATCAACGGGGTCAAGACCTGGCTCTCGAACCCCATCACCTCCCGCAACGGCTTGCTCTACATCACGACGCTGGACATGCGCACCCTCCTGGACCCGATCCTCGCGCCGGTCAGGAACAAGCCGGGCCATCGGGTGCGGGTGATCGCCCTCGATCCGGGGCATGGGGGCAGGGACCCCGGTTTCAAGGTGGGCAAAGAGCAGGAGAAGATTCTCACTCTCCTCTGGGCCAGAAAGCTCAAGGCACGGCTCGAACAGGCCGGTTTCGAAGTCATCCTCACGCGTGCCAAGGACGTCTACCTCGGGCTCGACGACCGAGTGGCGGCCGCCAGGCGCGCCCGGGCCGACCTCTTTGTCAGCCTGCACTACAATGCAACCAGCGAGGGAAGCGCCGAGGCCAAGGGCGTTGAGACCTACTGCCTGACGCCCGCAGACGCGCCATCGACCAATGCCCAGCCCGAGCAACACGGCTCGACCGCGAAACTGCCAGGCAACACGCAAGACACCCACAACATCCTCCTGGCCTATCACGTCCAGAAGTCCATGGTGACACGCGCGCGCATCGAGGATCGCGGCGTTCGCAGAGCCCGGTTCGTCGTGCTCCGCAACACCGACATGCCAGCCATCCTTGTCGAAGGCGGCTTTCTCAGCACCCCCGACGAAGCCCGGAGAATCGCCAGCCCCACCCAACGCGACCTTCTGTCCAAGGCGGTCGCCGACGGTGTCCTGGCCTACAAACGTCTGGTCGAACGGCGCTAGCGCGCATTTCTCACCAACTTCTGAAGAACTGCGGCGCCGATGTCATCGGAAGGTGCACTCATGCGCGCTCGCCCCGTTCATGACTTGCTGCTCTTGGCCCCGCCGCCTCCCCGGCCTCCACCCTTCAGGCCGGTGCCGGTGGTCAGCACGGCGCCCGCCAATACGCCGACTGCAAAGAAAGCGAAGTACATGATTGCAGCCGGCTGCTGGACCGACTTGGTGATGATCGGCGGCAGTGTGAATCCGACCATCTGCTTGTTGTTGAGCCCGATCAACACCAGCAAGAACAGCAGAACAATAATAAAGACAATCTTCGAGAGCAGCTTTGCGTTCATAAATCCGTCGCTCGAACCATAGAAACGCCGACGCGGAGCGTCAACGAGTTGTTTGTCGAGTTTGTTGTTTTGCTTCTCGAACCCGCATACAGCGGTTCTGCCCATGAACCTCGTAGCCGCGGACGTCAGTCCGCGCCATCTCGC
>DAOOQY010000028.1:0-13790 GCA_035389025.1 Verrucomicrobiota bacterium | reverse complement strand
ACAGGCAGCGGCCTGCCCGTCAGGCTGAATGAAGATTCGGATCGGTCCGAGGCGTGCCTCGTTACCGCTTGCTGTACTGGAAGCGCTTGCGGGCGCCGGGCTGGCCGTACTTCTTGCGTTCGCGCATGCGCGGGTCGCGGGTCAGTAGCCCCTGGGCCTTGAGAGTTGGGCGGAAAGCGCTGTCGGCCTTGAGCAGGGCGCGGGAGATGCCGTGGCGGACGGCGCCGGCCTGGCCGTTGGGGCCGCCGCCGGTGACATTGACGCGGACGTCGAACTTGGCGGTCGATTCGATCGCCAGCAGCGGCTGCATCACGAATGCCCGGTGGGTCTCGACGACAAAGTACTTCTCGAAGGTCCGCCCGTTGACGGTGATCTTGCCTGTGCCGGGGGCGAGACGAACTCGGGCCACAGCGGTTTTGCGGCGGCCAGTGCCGAGAAATTCGGTAACCTCACTCATAATGCGTTCAGTTATTGATGGTCATCGGGGCGGGTTGTTGGGCGCCGTGGGGATGTTGGTTGCCCTTGTATACTTTCAACTTGGTCAGCAGGGCGTCGCCCAGCCGGTTCTTGGGGATCATCCCCTTGACGGCGTGCAGGATGAGGCGCTCGGGGTGCCGGGCGCGGATTTGGGCGACCGTCTGGCGCTTCTCGCCGCCCTTCCAGCCCGAGTACGACATGTACTCTTTGTCGGTCTCCTTCTTGCCGGTCAGCAGCACCTTCTCGGCGTTGATCACGACGACGAAGTCACCGGCATCGAGATGCGGTGTGTAGATTGGCTTATTCTTGCCGCGCAAGACGTTGGCCACCTCGACGGCGAGGCGTCCCAACACCTTGCCCTCGGCATCAACCACGTGCCACTTGCGGGCGTCCAGATTCACTTTCGGCAAATACGTCTTCATGAAGCCTTCAGATCAAAGGGCGTGGAGGCTAGCAAACGAACCGGCCAAGTCAACTGCCAATTGCGGCATTTCGTTTGCCAACCCCGGCCCCCGACAATACTGTCGCGCTGAATGAATGCCGCGTTTCTTGCCGCAGCAATCGCTCTGGCCCCGGCCTCTTGCGCCGCAGGCGCCACCAACGATTGGCCGATGTACCGGGGCGGTCCCGCCCTGTTGGGCGTCGCCCAGGGCCAATTGCCCGAGGTGCTCGCCCGCCGTTGGCAGTTCAAAACTGAAGGCCCCGTGAAATCGTCGGCGGCAATCGTGGACGGACGAGTCTATGTGGGGTCGGATGACGCTCACCTCTACAGCCTCGATCTGGCAACGGGCCGCAAGGTCTGGTCCTTCAAGACCGACGGACCTGTCGAATCGTCGCCGCTGGTTCACGGAGACCGGGTCTTCTTCGGCTCGAGCGACAACTTCCTTTACGCGGTCGGGGCGCGGGACGAGCGTTTGGCGTGGAAGTACGAGACCGAGGACCGCATTCTGGGCGCGCCAAACCGGGTCAAAGCCCCGACCGGCCAGGGGGTGTGGATTCTGGCTGGCAGCTACGACTTCAAACTCCACTGCGTCGATGGAGCCACGGGCAAAAGCAATTGGGTGTACGAAACCGGCAACTACATCAACGGTTCACCCGCCGTCGCCGCCGGACAGACGGTCTTCGGCGGATGCGACGCCATTCTGCACGTGATCGGGTTGGCAAAGGGAGAACAGGTCAAGGGAGTCGAGGCCGGGGCTTACATCGCGGGATCCGTGGCGCTGGAGGGCGCCCGCGCCTATTTCGGACATTATGACAACGAGTTTCTCTGCGTTGACATCGACACGGGCGAGAGGGTCTGGACCTATCGCGATCGCAACTTCCCCTACTTCGCCTCGCCCGCGGTCACCGAGGACAAGGTGGTGTTTGGCGGGCGCGACAAGCGTCTGCATTGCGTCTCGAAATCGGAGGGCAAACCGCTCTGGACATTCGCGACTCGGGGCAAAGTCGACAGCTCGCCTGTCGTGGCTGGAGACAAGGTGGTTGTGGGCTCGGATGACGGACGCTTGTACATCGTCTCGATCGCGGATGGCAAGGAACTGTGGCACTACGAAATCGGCCAGGCGATCACCGCTTCGCCCGCCGTCGCGGGCGGCCTGGTCGTGGTCGGCAGCGAAGACGGCGGCGTCTACTGCTTCGGGGCGCAATAGCCATCGAGCGTTGGAAGCCCGATGATCCTCGCCTTGCCCAATCCGGCCGCGAAGGTGGAGGCATGATCGAGTCCCGTGTTGACGAATGGGGGTCACGGCGTAGGCTGCGGGCCGCCGGCATGAATCCAAACGATGGAGCAGTCGGAATGAGGCAGCCTGTCCTGCCGGAAAGGGCGCTGAGGACCTGAACCGAAGGCTCGGCCCAGATCATCCGTCCAGCAAGACCGACAATTCGCATCACCGGAGAGTTGCATGAAAGAACCAGTCACGAACCGCCGCAAGTTCCTCGGAACCATTGGCACCGCGTCGATCGTTGTGGGATCGGGAGTGCCCCTGCGAAACCTCGCCGCCGGAGCGGAGCGGAAGCTCGCGCTCGACGGCGGTGAACCGGTGCGAACCTCGCTCCTCGGGGCTCGTCCGTATGGACCGCAGTACTACGACGACGTCGAGAAACAAGAACTCCTGGAGGTCCTCGAGTCGAGGGTCCCCTTCCGCTGGTCGCGAGGACCATCGTCCAAAGTCCTCGCCTTCGAGAAGGAGTATGCGGCTCACCTCGGCGCGAAGTTCGCTCTCGGGGTGACCTCGGGAACGACAGCCCTCTACACCGCGATGGCGGCGCTCGAGGTCGGGCCGGGCGACGAGGTGATTCTCCCCGCGTGGACCTGGTATGCTTGCTACGACGCGATCGTTCTTTCTGGAGCCCTGCCGGTCTTCGCCGAGATCGACGAGTCCTTCGACTTGGACCCAAACGACATCGAGGGGAAGATCACACCCCAGACCAAGGCGATCATGGCCGTCCATCTTCAAGGATGCCCATGCGACATGGACCCGATCCTCGAGATCGCGCGGAAGCACAACCTCCGGGTGCTCGAGGACTGCGCCCAGTGTGCCGGTGGACGCTACAAGGGGAAATATGTCGGCACGATCGGCGACATCGGCATCAACAGCTTCCAGCTCAGCAAGACGATCACCGCGGGCGAGGGGGGGGCCGTGATCACCAGCGATCCGGAGCTTTTCGAACGCGCCTTCCGGTTTCACGACTTCGGCACGCTGCATTCGCCTTACACCGAGGCACTGGGGGGCGGGCTGCTTGGCGCGTTCGCCGCGTGCAACTTTCGCATGAATGAGTTCACCGGTGCGGTTCTCCGAGGCCAGTTGCAGAAACTCGAGACCATTTGCCAGGGCCTTCGCGGCAACGCTCGAAAGGTCCGCGAGGCCATCGCCGACCTCCCCGGACTCAAACTGCGCAAGTCGCCCGATCTTGAAGGCGACCTGGGCGTAGGGGTCTTCCTCGACTGGGGCACTGAGGAACGTCGCGACAAGTTCCTCCAGGCCATGAATGCCGAGGGGGTCTCGGCCTCGGCGCCGGGCGGTTCTGTCATCCTGCCTACCGCCCCGCGGATCGAGAAGAAGGCGACTGTCCATCGCGGTTGGCCTTCCTTCCAGAGCGCCCGAGGCCAGGCCGTCCAATACGGCAGCGCGTGCTGCCCGCGGACCATCGGCATCCTCAGTCGTGCCGGGGGCGTCATTATGGACCCCACGTTCAGTGACGACGACGTCAAGGATATCGCCAGGGCCATCCGGAAAGTCTACATGGCCCTTGGCCGAGCCTGACGGACCTGCGGCCCAAGCCAGTTCGCCGCCTGTGGACAGCCAATGGGGTCGCATCTAGCCCGGACATTTCACACCGCTGCGCGTAATCGGATGTCCGGGCCGGATTTCTCACCACCGGGGAGATGACAACGAAATTCGGGCTTCATCGGCGCCTCACGGCTCGAGCCGCAGGAGATCGAAGGCAATTTGGGTGTCCCGCTGATTGCACGGATCGAGCCGCAGCCGGGTGATCGTCCTGCGCCAGCGGCGGTTTCCACCGAGGTCCACCCGATACTCGTGCCACGCGCCATCCGCCAGGACGTCGAACCGCTCGCTGCTAGCCTCGCCCTCCGGCAACCGATCCGTGCGCCAGAACAGTTGAGCCCGGTCCGGCAGAGACAGCCCATCGCGACGCGTCAGTTTCATTCGGACAACCGCGGTGCGGTACGCGTCGGCGCGCGCCTGAATGGGCGGACCGAAGAAGGCCGGATCGTTGCCGGCGCTGCGCGCGATCAGGGCGCCGTCTTCGATCCGCACGTCAGCCAGATTCATCGTCTGACTCCATCCCTCATCGCTCTCGCGAAACTCCCACACGGGCTGGGGCATCGCATGCACCGCAACATCGTAGGGCCCTCGCCCCACGTCCGCGGGGGTCAGATCGACACGGTCCCTGGGCGCGGTGGTGAACACCTCGCGCAAGGCGTCCAGATACCCGAATCCGAATTCCTGATGCGGCTCGACATAGGAGCCTTCGCCAAATTCATTCCAGGCCTCGACGAGCAGCAGGGTCGAGAGCGGTGAGGGGTGAGCGGTGCCTCTCAGGAGTTGGGCGGCGTCCTGGGCGTGCTGGCGGAACAGTTCGGGCGTGCGGCCATAGCGCACGAGGTTGTTGGCCCCGTGCCACGGCCGGCTGTCCCAACCCCCACAGAGCGGAATCAGGAGGGGAACGCCGGACGAATCGATGATATGCTGCCAATTTCGCCCATAGGAGGGCAGAAGCGAGGCGTAAGGCGCTTCCATCTGGCCGGCAGGCATATCGAGTCCAGGCCAGTTGTAGGCTGTGACCGCGTCGTAACCCTCGGCGGCAGCCTGGCGGGCCCGGGCCGCGTCGCCCACACAGGCAACAAGCAGCAATCCGGGAAAGCCGGCCTCGCGGCATGTTGCGCGCATGGCGTCGAATGCCAACCTGACGCCGGTCGATCCGAGGTCGGCGGAGAGGCGATCCGGACTGAAGATAATCACCAGCGGCCTGCCCTCGACGGTCAAATGCTCGGGTTGTCGGAAATAGTGTTCGATCCAGTGGCGGGTGACCGCCACGCAGTCGGCGTGCGACGACGTGCCGGGCGCGTTGTGGTTCGCCCAAAGCAGGCAGAACTTAAGGTAGTGGCGGTACCGCGCCTTGAAGTAACCGTCGTGCAGCGCGTGTTCGAGCTGCCGCGCCCCTTGCGACCAATACCAATCATAGGCCAAGAAGGTGATCCCATGCTCGACCGCCCACTTGATGTGCCAGTCCGCAACCTCAGGATCGCCTTCCCGATACCATCCCAGCACCGGACGCCGCTCCGGATAAGGCCGGATCGGATGCCATTGGCTGGCGCTCTTCCAGCCGGGGAAGTAGTAGACGCCCACCTCGTAAGGTCCACGCACTGGTTTCGGTTCAGGCACGTAATCGCAAGGAGCAATGTCCACAGGCTCTGTCAAAGCCACCGCGATCCGGGCCTGGGCCGGCTCGGCCTGGTCCGCACGCAGACGCAACTCGATCTGCCCCTGCACTGGCCGTTTCCCCACGAGCGCCCACTCCCAAGTGGCCGTACCCCCCGGATCGATCTGCGGCGTGCTCCGGCCCGCCACGTCCCCGCCCCGGACCGCGAGTCCATCGGGAAGGACCAGTTCTCCAGTGACCGCGCCAGCCAGGGCGCCGCCGTGGTTGGCCAACACAGCTTCGAGTCTGAGAGGCTTTCCCACCCGCGGCAACGCCGGCTCGAGGCCGAGCGAAACCACACTCAAGCGCGCCGGGCCCTGGGGACGATCGGCAATCTTAAGCCAGTGCAACTCGAGTTGCCCGGCACGATCGAGCGTGGGCTCGATCCCGATCGCCACAATCCGCCCGCGCCACCCGTTGGCGGCCAGCATGTCCACATTGTAGACGTGCTTCCGTCCATCGGCATGGACCGGAACGGCGACGCTCTTGAAACCGGAATCCTGTTTGCTGGCAAACCAGAGCGTCACACGCGGCGCAGCGAGGGGCGCTCCGGGAGACGCCTCGCGTTGCACAGCCTCGGGTTGCGAGGGGACCGTCACGCACATCGAAACGTAATCGAGCGCCTCGGCATCGATCGACAGGGGCGGCCCCAGGCGCAGTCGATCGCCACCCGCCAATGGCGAGGCCAACGACAGGATGCGTCCCATCCGAATCCATGGCCAGTCACGGTCCGCGGACGGGAACTCGAACTCGGGCGTAGCAACCGGTTGCGACTCGGGCCACGAGACGATCCGGACGGCATCGATCGCGAACTCAGCGCTGTCGTACAGGTCCAGACGCAGACGAATGATCCGGCCCTCCGCCTGCCAGCCAGGCAACACCCGGTACGTCGCCCATGCGTTGTCCCCGACAACCGGAAAACGTGTGGTCTTCTCCTGGCTGAACCCGCCGTACCGCCCCTCAGTCGTGTTGCTCCAAAAAAACTCGGCCGTTCCGTCCCGACTCGCCTTGAGCCGCACCTCAAGAGCCTGCCGGTTTGAGGCCGCCACTTCGAGCGGCTGCCGCAACTCGAGAATCGGGTCCGTCCCGGCGCCCCGGCATTCGAGCGCCCCCCCCGCGACCCGAACATGCACAAAATGATCGTTGGCGTGCCACCCGGCCTGATCACCCTCGCGGTCGAAAGTCCATTCGATCAGTGTGCGAGGCTCGATCTCGATCGCCTCGTCCGCTGCATGGCAGGGGAGACCCGCCAACCCAAGCATGGCGACCCACACCGCAGCCGCCGACAAATCCGCCCTTTGATCGCTCGCCGGGCGTCTCGCGCAGCGCGGACACCCTGACCCGCCCAACTCTGACAACAAGGCAGGAGGCCGGCGACGCCCCATTTTCTCAAGGACCGACGTGTTCATTGTTGAAGTGCCGAGAGGTTCGATTCATGGAAAGAGAAAGACCGGTCATGGCAACAGCCCAATCCTACTCGCCCAATATCAAAACGAGAACTGGAAAGTCACGTGACCAACAGGTCTTTTCAATGAGCAGCGATCGAGTAGACTCGATCCCGGAAAGCATGCACGTCGTCTGTTCGAATCTGATGCACAGGACCTGGTTTTGCCTGGGGCTCTCCTGGCTGGCGGTTCTCGGTGGGGCAACGGGCGCCGAGGCCCCACCTTATCCGCTCGAGGGCTCGGGCTGCCTCCTCCATCACTGGAGCACCGAGGACGGCCTGCCGGAGAACTCGGCGACTGCCATCGCGCAGACTCGGGATGGATACCTTTGGTTCGGGACGTGGAGCGGGCTGGTGCGTTACAACGGAGACAGGTTCATGGTCTTCAATCCGGCCAACACGCCTCAACTGCCCGGCGCCGGAATCGTGAACCTTCATGCGGACACGCGCGACCGGCTCTGGGTCAGCACGGTCGCGGGATTGGTGGTGATAGAGGGCGCCCAATGGCGCTCGATTGGAACCAACGAGGGCTGGGCGGGCAAGTATGTCCGCACTTTTGCCGAGCGCGCAAACGGTGATCTGCTGATGACCACCTTCGACGGCCATGTGCTGGCCGTCGAGAACGACCGCCTGACCGAGCTTCCTCCGCCTCCGGGCGAGTTGGGCCAGGGCTATATCGCGGCGGTGGGCGAACAAGGCCAGTGGTGGTTGGCACAGAACCGTTTTGTTGGCTACTGGGACGGCCAGCGTTGGGTCAAGGCTCACGCGCCAAGTCCATCGGTCGGACGCTCCGCAGTCGCCTGCACGTCCGCGCGCGACGGCGGGGTTTGGGTTCTCCTGGCCAAGGAACTGCTCAAGTTCCGAGGCGGCAGCCAGGTCTCGGGTGTGTCCCTCTCGCAGTTGAAAGGGGGCATCTGGTCGATGGTCCAAGACAGCCGAACGAATCTATGGATTTGCAGTTACGATTCCGGCCTGTTCCAAGTGAAACCCGACGGGGACCTGCTTCGTTGGACGGCGACCAATGGGTTGGGCACCACGGCCACTCGAGTGATCTTCGAGGATAGGGAAGAGAATCTGTGGATAGGTTCGAACGGGGACGGGCTCAGACGGTTGACTCCGCAACGGTTCGTCCCGCTCGCCCCCGGGTTCCCGGCTTCACGGGCTCGATCGATCGCGCTCGCGCGCGATGGGGGCGCTTGGATTGCCCTCTACGACGCGGGGCTTTTTCGCCATGATCGGAGCGGAACCGCGCGGGTGATCGTGCCTGGACCGAACAATCAGAGCGCCTATGGACTCTCGGTGCTCGAGGACCGGGCGGGCCGTCTCTGGTACGGTGACCAGGATTTCTGCTGGGTGCGGCGCGGCCAGGATCGCTTCGAGAAGGTCCCCCTCAAGCCGGCCACCGATGCCAACGTCACTGCGTTGTTCGAGGATGCCAAGGGCCGCGTCTGGATCGCTACCCGAGAGGGTGCCGTGGTTTACGACGGCAGCCAATTCCGACAGCTTGGCGCGGAGGCAGGTTTGCCCCCCGGCGAAATCGCCTGTTTCGGCGAGGACGCGTCTGGTGGTCTGTGGCTGGCAGGATTGGAAAGCGTTTATCGGCAGGCGAAAGGCCAGTTTACCGCCGTCTGCGACAATGACGGTCGACCGCTGAGGGGAGTCCTGTGCTTCCAAGCCGAGGCGGACGGCACGATGTGGATGGGGACGCGTGCCGCCGGACTGATCCGCTGGCGCGATGGCAGGACAGATCGGGTTGAAATCGACTCCGGGCCTCCAGAGCGGGAGGTGCGAGGTTTCATTGAGGACGGTCAGGGTTATCTGTGGATGCCATCGAACCGCGGCGTCATGCGCGCCAGCCGCCAGCAACTTCACGCCGTGGCCGACCGACGCGCTCCGCGCTTGGAACTTCAGGTGCTCGATCGGCATGACGGCTTGCCCAGCGCCGAATGTTCCACGGCACAGCCCAACTGCGCGCGCGACACCGCAGGCAGGCTTTGGTTTGCCACCCAAAAAGGCGTCGCGGCGATCGATCCGATTGGACTTCGCATCGTGTCGGAGCCACCCCCGGTCCAGATCGAGCAGTTGACTTATCGCGCGCCAAGCACCAGGCCCAAGTCCAAGGCAAAGGGGAATCAGCGTCCCGGCGCACCGGCCGACAGCGAGGTCCATCTCCGGGCGCCGTTTTCGCAGCCGCTTCGGCTGCCGCCGGGAACTTACGGCGTGGACATCGAATCCGCGGCGCTCAGTTTCACCGCGCCGGAGAAGGTTCGATTCGAGTACGAGTTGGAGGGCAATGGCTCGAATCGGAAGAGCACTGGGAATGATCGGATCGTTCGCTTTCATCAATTGCCGCCAGGCGAATACGTGTTCCGCGTTCGGGCGGCGAACCACGACGGCGTCTGGAACCAGACCGGCGCAAGCCTTGCCTTTTCGGTGCTGCCGTTCTTCTGGCAAACTCGTTGGTTTCAATTCGGTGCGGGTGTGCTGCTCGTCGCCCTGGGCGGCGCATCGGTCTGGTCCTGGTCTCACCGGAAGACGACTCGGGCTCTGGAGCGGGAGCGCGTGGCGCATGAAATGCGCCAGTTGCGGGAGGAACTGGCTCACGCCGACCGGGTTTCAGCCATGGCACAACTGGCTTCGGGGCTGGCGCATGAACTGGGCCAACCGCTTGGCGCGATCCTCCGCAATGCCGAGGCGGCCGAGGTGCTCATCGAAGAGCAGCCGCCGGACCTGGCCGAAATCCGCGCCATCCTGGCCGATGTCCGTCAGGACGATCAGCGGGCTGCCGGCGTGATCCAGCGGATGAGAGCCATGCTCAAACGGCAAACCGTGGAGCGCACGCAACTGTCGATTGCGGATATCTTGCAGGAGGTTGCCATGCTGGTCGGGCACAACGCCCGCGAGCGCCAGGTTCAACTGTCTCTCGAGGTCGTTCCCGACGTTCCACCCGTCTGGGGCGATCGGGTCCAGTTGCAGCAGGTGCTGTTGAACCTCATCCTCAATGGCATGGAAGCCATGAGTCATCTTCCTCCCGAAACGCGGCGCCTCACAATACGAGCTCGGCTCGGCACAGAGGAAATGGTCGAGGTCAGTGTGCACGACTCCGGTCCGGGCGTTGCCACCCGAGATGCAGCCAGCGTTTTTCTGCCCTTCTTCTCCACGAAACCAGACGGCCTGGGCATCGGCTTGGCTATATCGAAGAGCATCATCGAGGCGCACAACGGCAGAATGTGGGTCGAGCACCCCTCCCAAGGCGGGGGGTGCTTCTGTTTCACCTTGCCGATGGCGACAGGGGGGAAGTGACCAGTGACCAGTGACCAGTGACCAGTGACCACCGACCACTCCCCCATGCCCCCCCTCACCGCACCAACTGAAGCCACGGTCTACATCGTCGACGACGACATTTCCTGCCTACGCTCCCTGGCCCGGCTCTTGCGCGCCTCAGGCTTCCGCGTGGTCGTCCACACCTCGGCGGCCGAGTTCCTGGCGGGACTCAAACCGGACATGAATGGTTGCGTCGTCACAGACCTCATGATGCCGGGCATGGACGGGATGGCTTTGCAGGAGGCGCTGATCACGGCCGGCAGCCCTCTCCCGATCCTCTTCCTCACTGCCCACGGCGACATTCCCACAACCGTGCAGGCCATGCGCGGCGGCGCGGAGGATTTCATGACCAAGCAGGCCCCGAAGGCGGACTTGCTCGCGGCGGTGCGGCGCGCCCTGGCCCGGAGCGAACAGGACCGGGCCAAGCGCGCGCAGCTCGAGGCTTTGCGTCAGCCATTCGAATTGCTGACCGAGCGCGAACGCGAGGTCCTTCGGCACGTCGTTCAGGGCAAGCTCAACAAGCAAATCGCCGCCGACCTCGGCATCCACGAACGCACCGTCAAGCTGCATCGCACCCACATCACCAGCAAGTTGCAGGTCCAATCCGTCGCCCAATTGACGCGACTCGTTCAAGAGACAGGGTTTCTTTGAGGGGCAGGTGGCCCCTTCTCCGACCTTCCCCAAAGGGCAGTAGCCGCCGCCGCCGGACCCATGAGAAACTGGTCCCGTGGTGATGAAGAGCCAGGCCCAAAGATACGTGGCGGTCGTGGACGACGACGAGAGCGTATGTCGCTCGTTCGGGCGGTTGCTGCGCGCCGCTGGATTTCAGCCCGTCAGCTATCTCTCGGCCGAGGCCTTTCTCGAGGACATCAAACGCCCGCGGTTCGATTGCCTGGTGCTGGATACTCAATTGGCAGGAATGTCCGGGCCGGAATTGAGCCGCCGTCTGGCGGCGGTCAGGGACGCGACTCCGGTCCTTTTCATCACAGCCCACGATAATCCGGAAACACGCGCCGAGGCGCTGGCCACTGGCTGTGCGGGTTATTTTCTGAAGACCGATTCGGGAGAGCGCGTTCTGGAGAAGCTCCGGGACATCATCTCCTCGTGCAGTTCAAACCACCTGCGTCAGCCATGAGAAATCAGCCCTCCAACCCGAGACGGTCCATGGCCGCGGATTTGACCAAGAAGCTTCCCAATCCCATCACCAACCTGATCGGCGTGCCCATTCAGAGCGACCGGGATGTGGGCCAAGTGGCCGGACTGGGGATTCCGCTTTGTCGTCAGCATTCAGCTTCCGAAATCACCGGACGTTCCGGCGACTTGAATTGAGCAACTTGAACTCGATCTATGACCACGCAATTGAGATTGCTGACACTGGGCCTCGGTCTGGCACTGATGCAGCCCGTTTTAGTGGCGACGGCTCAGCCCGCCGACCCCGGCTGGCCACGCATCTTCAAGAAAGACAAGCAGCAGCTCACCGTCTATCAGCCGCAGGTGGATTATTGGAACGGCTACACAAATCTCCACTTCCGCTGCGCCATTGCGGTGAAAGGCGTGTCGAAGGAGGAGAAGTTTGGCGTGGCCGAGGTGGGCGCGCTGACCATCGTGGATCACAGCACACGCGTTGTTGCCATCGTGCCGCTCAAGCGCGAGTTGCGCTTTGCCAACGTGCCGGAGTCGGAACTGACGAAGTTGCGTCAGGCCGTTGAACAACTCCATCCCTCCGGTCAGGCGACGACACTCTCTCTGGACCGTGTGATCGCGTATCTGAATCCGTCCACGCAACCGATCCAGCCCGCCGTCGAGGTCAACCTCGACCCGCCGAAGATTTTCAGCAGCACCACGCCGGCGATCCTGGTGATGTTCATGGGCGAACCGCAGTTCAAGCCCGTGGAAACCAACCGCACCGATCTGCTCTTCGCGCTGAACACCAATTGGGACGTGCTGTACGATGCCGCAAGCCGGCAGTATTATCTTCTCAACGGCGAAGGCTGGTTGACCGCGTCGGATGTGCTCAAGGGGCCGTGGATCCCCGCCGCCAACGTGCCGCCTTCCATTTACTCCCTGCCAGCAACCGAGAACTGGTCGGAGGCGCGGAAGCGCTTGCCCGGCAAGCCGGCCAAGGTCGCCCCCACCGTCTTCGTGACGACCGAGCCCGCCGAGATGATTCTCACCGAGGGGCCGCCCAGCTACATGCCCGTGCGGGGGACCAAGCTGCTGCGCGTGAATAACACGGACAGCGTGCTGTTCCTGCTCACCGGTGACGGCAAGCTCTATTTCCTCGTGGCGGGGCGATGGTTCCGCGGCGGCAGTCTCAATGGCCCGTGGTCGGCGGCCAGCACGGACCTGCCACCGGACTTCGCGCAGATTCCCGATGATGATGCGGCGGCCTATGTCAGGGCGTCAGTGCCGGGAACGCGCGAGGCGCAGGACGCGGTGTTGCTAGCCTCCATTCCCAGCACCACCACGGTTCAGATCGCGCCCGTGAAGGAGACCGTGACCTACAGCGGCCCGCCGCAATTCGTGGTCATCCCGAGCACCGCCGTCGAGTACGCCGTGAACACACCGGCGCAGGTCTTCCTGGTCAGCGGCAGCTACTACTGGTGCTACGGCGGCGCGTGGCTCTGGGCGACAACCCCGAGTGGGCCCTGGACGTACTGCACCAGCGTGCCATCCGTCATCTACACCATTCCGCCGTCCAACCCGAATTACAACGTCACCTACGTCACAGTCCAGAGCACGACGCCAACAACCGTGGTCTACAGCCAAACCTCCGGCTACAGCGGCCAATACGTGGCCGCCAACGGCGTGCTGATGTTCGGCATGGGCATGCTGCTGGGCGCAGCCATCGCGGACAACGACCACTACTATTGTTATCCGCCGCCCTGTCACTTCTCGTACGGTTGCGGGGCCGTGTATCATCACGGCTACGGCGGCTACTACGCGTCGGCTCACGTCTCCTACGGTCCGTACGGCGGGGCCGGGCGCACGGCATCCTACAACCCTTATACCGGAACGTACGCGCGTTCGAGCTATGCGTATGGACCTTACGGCAGCGCGGCGCGTGGCGCGGCTTACAATCCCTACACCGGAACCTCGGCAGTGGGCCGCTCGGTGAGCACACCCTACGGGAGTGCCAGACAGGGCGCCGCCTACAATCCCTACACGGGCGCCCGGGCTGCCGGTGGACAGGTGAATACCGCCTACGGTTCGGCGGGACGAGGCGCCGCCTACAACCCCACCACCGGCCGGGGCGCTGCGGGCGGTTATGTCTCGGGTGATTACGGCAGCGCGGGGGCCGTTCGAACCGCCGGAGGGGGCGGACGGGTGGCTTGGGACACGGACAACGGCGAAGGCGTTGTCGGAAAAACGCGAACCGGCGATATCTATGCCAGCAATGGCGACACCGTGTATAAGAAGAACGAGAACGGTACGTGGTCGCAGAACTCAGGCAGCGGTTGGGAGAGCACGTCCAAGCCTCAGGCCTCCTCCACCTCCGCCGGCAGTACCGGCGCGAGCCGTCAGGCACAGCCCAGTTCCACCTCGCAGCCGCGGGCGACGACCACCTCGCAGCCAAGAGCAAACAACGGTGCGCCCCCCC
>DAOOQY010000027.1:0-13889 GCA_035389025.1 Verrucomicrobiota bacterium | reverse complement strand
TCGGTCACAGACCGCTTCGGGTATGCTCCCTCGTCGCGCCTCGCCAGCGAGCCAAATCCCCTCCAGCAAAACCGGAATTAGTTTTTGCACAGACCCTTAGGTTGACGCGTATGCGCGGCCGCGGGAGTGCGCCCGTCCTCGGGCGCAGCAAGGCACGAGCGGGCAGACGCGTTCATCTCCTTCGTTGTCCCGGAGTGCGGCGCTTCAGCCTTCAGCGCCACTTTTCATGCCGAGGCTTATCGAGAGCCCGGTTTCTTTTTTCTCAAGAACGCATGCGGGGCCATGAACCGGAAACGCTCAACGTTCAACGTTCAACGCTCAACTCTCAACTCTCAACTCGCGGTTCATGGGGCACCTCGAAGTGGAAGCCCCGTTCGACGGTGGGGCGCAACTCACTGCGCCACTTCGCATTCGGCCACTTTGGCCTGATAGAACTGATCCGTGAGAAGGCGCTCCTCGCGGAGCATGCGGAGTTGACGCAGGCGTCCGGCGATTTGTTGCCTGGTGAACTTGGGAGCGGCGGGTGTCGCGCCCGCAGCCGCAACGGGCGCATTGGTTGCGCCAACGGGATTGATGGCGGCCAAGGCGTTTGTTGCGGCGTTGGTCATGGCGACATCGAGTGCATTGGTCGTCTTCGAGGGCTGCGGACGCGTCTGTACGAGTCGGTCGGGCCGGGTGGCGGCGGCGGGGACCGAGACCACGGCCTTGAGATCGCTGGCGGGCACCAGGTGCCGCCACAAGAAGGCCTGCATCATGTCCTCCGCGGGCACCGCCCGGCGCGTGACCTCACGTCCGCCGATCTTCGCCTTGCCCACGACAGACAAATCGACCGGCATCCCGGTGGGTCCGCCGCTGCTTCGGACCGTGAGGCGTGCCACCGTTTGCGTCGATGACAGCGTCACTGGCTGCGACGAGAATCCGTCGGGCGGATTGTCGAGGGCCAGCCGGATGGGGCCTCCGAAGCCGTCTGTGCGTCGGGCATGGACGGTGAGCGCGGCGGTGGATTTCGATCGCAGTCCAATGCTCGATGGCACGACGCGCAGCGCGAAGTCCGGTTGCGGCTGGCTCAGGCGCAGGCGGTAACCGTAGTCGTCGCCGCCCTGGCGCGCCGTGTCGCCCAGGTGGAGGAAGTAGCGGCCATCGGACGGCACGGTGACCATGAGGCGGGAATCGGCGTGGTGTGTCTTCGCGCCAAACGTCAAATCCTCGAAGTCATCGTTGAACGCCAGCACCGTGCCGTCGGCATCCGTCAGCTTGATCATGGAATCGAGAGGCGAATCGAGTCGGCGGGCCTGGACTTCGGCAACGATCGTTTCGTTGGAGTCGGCGACGAAGGCGAACACATCCAAATCGCCCGGTCGTTCGATCCGCCCGTTCACGATGATTGGCAGCGTGACTTTCTGCGCCTGGTCCGGCGTGTCGTTGTCGGATGGCTGCTCGAAGGTCTCCGGCAGCGTGTCTCGGGCAAAGGGCATGCGGTTGGAACGTAGGCCCCCGCGGGTCGCGGTCAGCCACTCGATCCCGGGCGCCGCGTCCGTCGCCGGCCGCGACAATCGAGTGTCATCGAGATTCCAGCCCGCCATGCGGATTTCGGCCGGTTCGCCCGCCCGGGCGCCCAGGGGAAAGACGCTCGTGAGAAATGGCACCTCGCCGATGGTGATGCGGTAGACGAAATCCTCGCGACCCCGGTAGATGCCATCGTGGACCGCGAGCACGTATTCGCCATCCTTGGGCGCCTCGCAGAGGATGGTTGGGTCAGGGTTGAACCGGTCGTCGTCGGCATACGCCACCTCTTTTCCAGTGGCGTCGTACAAAACGATCACAGGCTGGAACCAGCCCGGAACGGCATCGGCGATGAACGGGATCAACTGGCGGCCCAACGTCGAGATGACCAGCCGCTGGCCTTGGCGGGCTTCGAACCGATAGCGGTTGATTTCGCCGGCGGCGATCTGGCCATTCACAATGCACGGCACAACGATGCGTTCCTCGACTTCGCCCGCCGGTCTTTTCCGGAGGGCCTGGGCCTCTTTTCCAAGCACCTGCCGCGGCGTGGTGGGCATCGGTGTGCGGATGTATTCCGGGAGTTGACCGACGTGAAATGGGAGCGGATTCGACGCGCCGCGGGGTGTGACAAGGCGAATCTCCCGTTCGCCGGGCTCGGCGTCCGGGGCGATTGCGACCTCGATGGTCGTCACCGTGGCGATCGCGGCGCAGGCCGGCGTCTGGACGAACTCGCGCGTGCGCTTCTCGATCCGCGCGATGAGATCGGATGCCGCCCCTTCTTGCGCCCGGCCTGGGGCATCCGGATCGGGATCGGGGTCAATCGGCGCCATCATCGAGGGGGCCGCCGATGTCGAGGGCCCGGACTCCGCCCGAACAGCGGCGGTTTGTGGCGCCCGTTTCAACTCCTTCAACTGGTCCCTGAGCAACTGGATTTCCTGGTTGTTCAGGCGCCGATGGAACTCGACCACCCGCGCGGTCACGCCCGGGCCGGTGAGCGTCGCGGCATGGACGCCATCGAGGTTTTGGCCGCCCAATCGAATCTGGACGGAGGTGCCCTGCTGTCCTCCGGGGGGATAGACAAAGCCGATATAGGGGCGCGGCTGGGCGCGGAGGGCGGGTGCCAGGATCAGGCAGGCGACGAGCCAGAGCAGTGAGGTGTGCCAAGTCGCAGTCACATGATCTCCCGCAGAATCCCGGCGGACTTCACCCCTTCGGCGGCGGAGGGCAACACGCAGGCCTCGGCGCCCATGGGATGGGGGAGTCGCGCGCGGGCGTCGATGCCTCCCAGTGCGTAGATGCTGCCGAGCAGGTCGACCGGATAGACCGGACGTTCCTTGACTTCCGCGGCCTTGTCGTCGGACGAACCCACGATGCGGCCGCCCTTGAAGCCGCCGCCGGCGACCAGCACGGTGAAGACGTTTCCGTAGTGGTTGCGACCGCCGTTCCAGGGCGGCTGCCAGTCGATCTTCGGGCCGCGTCCGAACTCGCCGCAACACCAGACGATCGTGCTTTCGAGGAGGCCGCGATCGTGCAAATCCTCGAGCAACATGGCCAGCCCCTGGTCGAGTTGCGGGCACTGCCGGCGCATGGTTGCGAAGTGATTGCTGTGGGTGTCCCAGCCGCCGGGGTAGTTGATGACGATGTACGGGACACCCGCCTCGACCAACCGGCGCGCGGCCAGGCAATCCTGGCCGAACGTGTGGCGGCCATAGCGGTCCCGGAGTTCGGGCTTCTCTTTCGAGAGATCGAACACCTCGCGGCCCCGCCCCAGGATGAGTTCATATGCCTGCTGCTTGGCGGCCTCGGAGGCTGCGATCTGGGGATTTCCGGCCATCGCGCGACCCAGCGTGTCCATTCGGTCGCGCAGTTCGCGTCGGCTCTTCTGCCGGGCGTCGGTGATGTTCCGGGAGACGATCCCTTCCACCTCGAATTGGGGCGCGTTGGGATCGCCGCCCGTGGCGAACGGTTTGTACTTGGGTCCGAGGAAACCCTCTTCCGAGAACCGCCCCTGCGGCTGGGTCAGGACCACGTAGGGCGGTATGAGACCCTTATATGAGGGGCTCTTGAACAGGGCGAACACCGCGCCGATGCTCGGGTACGCGAGCCGTTCGCCGGGCGTGTGGCCGGTCTGCATGAGGTAAGCCGCCGTCTCGTGGCCGTTGTTGCGGTGCGTCATGCTGCGAATCAGCGAGTACTTGTCCGCCTGCCGGGCCAGCTTCGGGAAGAGTTCGCCGAGCTGGACGCCGTCCACGTTGGTGGGAATGACGTTCTTGAACTCGCCCAGATAATCGTAGCCCGCGTCCGGTTTCGGGTCCCACGTGTCGATCTGCGACATGCCGCCCCAGAGGAAGACCTGGATCACCGACCGGGCCTTGGGCTCGATCGTCGGGCTTCCGATGGCCCGCCCGGCAGCGGGCGCGTCGGTCCCTGCCCACAACGCCCGGTCCGCAACCATCCATCCCGCCGCGCCAAACAATCCAATCCGCAGGAGGTCGCGCCGGGACAAGACCCGGCTTAGGCTGAGTCCCAGCCCGGACGTTTCGCAGTGCGGCAGAGCTGTAGCCAAAGGTCGCAGGGCCGATCCGGTGGCTGCTGGAGAGGCCGTGGATTGCTGATTGAGCGACTCCCAGACAGGGCCTCTCCAGCAGCCGCCGGATCGGGCCTCCGAAACCCGTCGCCGGCTGCGCAAATTCCGGGCGCTCGCACTCGAAGACTTCGCGGCGTCTGATGTCGGAGCCGTGGCAGAATCGCGCCCAGAAAGGGAACCAGAAGCGTCCTGTCGGTCGTGAGGGTGTTCTTTCATGGGAGGCGTTGACATTCAACGGTCGAATGCGCACGGGGGCCATGAACCGGTGCGGAGCGGCGACGGCCTCGTCGCCCCAAACTCCTTCAAAAACACTCGTCGGCGGGGGACGAGCCGTCCCCCCTCCAACGTTCGGTTCATGGAAAGAGCGTGCTGCATTGTTCGGCCACTCTGGCTGTGCATTGCGGTCAGTGACGGTACAAGAACTCGGTACTGTTGATCAGGGACCAGGCGATGTCCACCCAGTCGCCCCGGTTTTTTGCGACGACGGTTTCCCCGGACGCCGCGGTTTGGCCATCAGGACGCCCGCGTCGGGCCGCCCTCGAGGGCTGGACCTGGCCATAGCCGTCGACGATCCGCACTTCGTCAGGGGTTGGGAAACGCGACAGAATCGTCAGAAAGAGTTCGTCGATGATCTCGGTCTGCTTCCGTTTCGAGTCGAGGAGCGTCCTGAGCCGGGGACCCTGTTCGAGCTTGCGTTGGATGTGGCTCGAGTTGAGGAGATGCAGCCACTGGGCCGGCATGGGCTTGTTGTCGCGTTCGTTCGCCATGCCGGTGGCGCGCGCCGAACGCCCGAACAGGGTCAGAAACGGGCTGGTGATGCTGCCGTCCGGCAGCGCAACGGCCGGGAGGTCTTCCGGGATGTAGGTGAACGGTTCCGGGATGGGGCTGGTGTAGAGGTCCGATGTGCCGGTGATCTGGTTGATGGCGTCGATCAACACCTCGGCGTCGAGTCGGCGGAGCGGGTAACTGGCGAACTGGGCCTCGGCCTCGGTGCCCTGATGGCGGGCCAACGAGGAGAGTTGATAGGTCTTCGAGTTGAGGATGACGCGACAGAGGTGTTTCAGGTCGTAGGCTCCGGACACCATTTCCCCTTCGAGATAGGCCAGGAGTTCGGGATGGCTTGGCGGGTTGTCATCCCGGATGTCATCCGGCTCGTGGATGATGCCGCGCCCGAGCAGCCAGGCCCACACCCGGTTCACAATCGCCCGCGTGAACCACGGGTTTTGCGGCGTGATCAGCCAGTCGGCGAAAACCTCGCGCGGATCGCGGTCCGCGGGCAGCACGACAGCCGTGCCGTCCGGAAAGACCGCTGCATGTGGTGGGCTGTTCGTGCGCGCGCCGACCCACGGTTGCGGCGTGTCCTGATGGGCCTGCCCAACAGCCGACACCGCATCGCGTCCGGGCGCGGTGCTGGCTGCGACGCGGCTGGCGCCCAGGGGGTCCCAGAAGACGTGTTCCTCCTTCCACTCGCTGGTCGGCTTGTAGCCCACCTGGGCGAAGAACGCCGCCATCCCGGACGCGCGGTCCGCCGGCCAGCCTTCGATGCGCGCGCCCAGGAACGTCAAAGCCACCGCTCCGGCGATTCCATCGGGCGTTCGGTTTTGGATGGCGCGGTAGAAATTGACGGGACCGACGCGGAAGTTGCTGCCGCTGGCCGTGAGCAACTCCCGGGCAAACCGGTCGTAAGGCTTGTTTTGGGCGAGGGAGGCTCGGACCCATCGATGATAGGCCTGCGCCGCGTTGGGCCAGAGATTGACCGGGAACTCGGCCTTGATGCGCAGCACGTCACCCCACTTCATGGCCCAGGAGTCGGCGTATTCCTCCCGCTCGAACAGCCGGTCGATCAGGAGACGACGCTTGTTTTGCGCGTCGGGGTCTCGGATGAACTGGCGGGCCTCGTCCGCTGTTGGCAGCGTGCCGATAAGATCGAGAAAGACCCGGCGGACAAAGACCGCATCCGAACAAAGGACCGGCTGGATGCCCAGGGACGACAGTCTGGCGAACACCAATTCGTCGATGCGGTTCTGCGGTGTCGGGGGCGCCGGGTCTTCGAACACGTTCGAGCCGGTCTCCGCCGCTGCCGCCGCGCAGATTGCCGCCAGCAAACCAAGCATCGGATGCCACCATGCGCTCATCATTCTCGGCGCCATCGGGCCGAACCTTGCCGCTGCAACAACTTTGGCAGTTCGATCGGCGTCCGGCAACACGCAATCAGGCAGCAGTTCTGCCCATGAACCTCAAAATGCCATTCTTGATTAACAACGACTTGCGCATTCTGAGATTCATGGGCAGAACTGCTGCTGGGCCAAGCGGATTGCTCGCAGTCGGTTGCGACGTGCGCGGCAAAGTGGAAAGCCAGTCCCTGGAGTCGGCCTGGAACTTCGAGATTCCTTTGTCGAAGGGATTATGCAACGATGCCTTGGTTGGTATGAATGCGACCCTTGCTCCAGGCGCGAGTCTGCGGCGAATTGCGGAAATCGTTCGCAACGCTGCGCTGTTTGGCCAAGACGCCTGGGACGGGGCTTCGCGGCCGGAGCGCGGCGCGAACGCCCCCCAACGTCAGAACCTGCTTCCGACCGACCGCGATGTGGTCGGACTGTTCACGCTTCTGAAGCAACGACAGGTTCCCTACCTGCTGGTGGGGGGCATTGCGATGTTGCGTTACGTGACAGGCCGCAACACCGAGGACATTGACCTCCTTATGTCGCTGCCGTCGCTCCAGCAACTTCCCGAAGTCGCCATCCAAGAGCAGAACCAGTTCTCCATCAAGGGCCGTTTCCGCAGCGTGCGGGTGGATGTGCTGCTGACGGCCAACGCCCTGTTCGCCGAGGCGCAAGAGTCCTTTGGCACCACCCATCGCTTCGCCGAACTGGACGTTCCGACTGCGACGCCGGAAGGCTTGGTGCTGCTGAAACTCTACGCGCTGCCGTCGCTTTACCGGCAGGGGCAAATCGACCGCGTGACCGTTTACGAAGCGGACATCACGAGCCTCATTCAGCGCCACCGGTGCGACGTTGAGCCGTTGTTCGGGCGCTTGCGCTCTCACCTCAGCGAGAGCGACCTGCGGGAACTTCGTGCCATCGTGCGCGATATCCAGGCGCGCATCGCCCGGTTCGAGCAGTTGAAGAAAGCCTGACCTGGTTGCGGAGTGCGTCTTCTGGGAAACGTCCGGGCTAGCGAGGCGCGCCTCAGACCAATCCCAAGTCCTTGGCCACATGAACAGCCCCAGTGTCTTCCGTTCCCCTCTCTTCCGCGCCTCGCTACAGCTGGAATCCTGGCGAAACGGAGGGGATAGGGGTGAGGGCTAGACTTGGCTTGATTGCACCATGTTCTGGGATTGAAGGATTCTAGTTGGCGGGGGCGTCAGTCGGTGTGCGTCCGAGCCTGGCCAGGACTTCCTGGGCCAGGACCTCGTAGGCGGCGGCGCCGGCGCCATAGGGATCGTATTGGATGATCGGCTTGCCGAAGCTGGGGGCCTCGGCCAGGCGCGTGCTGCGCGGGATCACCGTGTCGAACACAGCCTCTTTGAAGTGTTCGCGCACCTCGGACACGACCTGCTGGGAGAGGCGCGTCCGGATGTCGAACATCGTCATCAGGACGCCGAGCAGTCGCAGGTTGGGATTGGTTCCCGAAGCCCGCAACTGATCGAGCAGACGCTTCATCATCGTGACCCCCTCGAGAGCGTAGTATTCGCACTGAAGCGGGACCAGGACGTAATCGGCCGCCGCGAAGGCGTTGAGGGTCAGAATGCCCAGAGACGGGGGGCAATCGATCAGGATCAGGTCGCGCCCCGCGTCGCGCCGCACCGGATCGAGGGCGAGCGCCAGCCGCTGCAAGTGATTCTCCACGCGGGGCAATTCGACGTCCGCGCCGCACAAGTCCAGTTCGCTGGGGAGAAGTTCGAGGCGCTCGCAGCCTGTGGTCTTGATGCGTTCGGACAGCGGTTCCTCTCCGAGCAAGGCGCGGTAGGCGCTGCCGCCCTCGGTTTTGGGGAGGCCCAGACCGCTTGTGGCGTTGGCTTGCGGATCGAGATCGATCAGCAGAACACGCTGCCCCATCGCGGCCAGGCACGCCGCCAGGTTGACGGTCGTGGTGGTTTTGCCGACGCCCCCTTTCTGGTTCGCGACGGCGATGACTTGACTTGGCACACCGGGATTAAAGGCAACAGACGCCCCGAATTCAAACGCGAATTCCAGCCTGCGTGTTTCTTGGCACGCGACCAGCGCCAAGCGGAATACTCCAGGACGTGGACCAATGCGGGCTGGAAAGGCGGTGCGTCTGCTCGCTGTCGGTGCGATGCCGCCCGGTGAGGGCATAGCCCAAGTTTCCGCTACACCCTTCCATCGGTGAGAAATCAGGGCTAAGGTCCACGCCCGTGAAGTTCTGTTCCGAACCAAGCGCACCGCCTTTGCAGGGCGGCCGCTGTTGTCTCGACTTCAGGCTGGCGCTGGCCCTGTTGCTCCTCGGTCTCAGCCCGGCTGCGGCCCGCGGTCAGACGTTTGGGCTTTTCGACACCAACGCGACGTGGCGCTACGTCAAGGGCACGAATGAGGCCTCGCTCCCCGACACAACGGCCTGGCGTCAACGCGGCTTCGCGGACGCCGGCTGGGCGAGCGGGGCGGCGCCATTCTTCTATGGCGAGAGCTACCTTTCGCCGGGAACGGTGTTGAGCGACATGCAGAACCGCTACACGACGGTGTTTCTGCGCCGCTCGTTCACCATCACCAACGCGTCCGAGATCGGCGAACTCGAACTGATCGCCGCCTGCGACGACGGCTTCGTCGCCTGGATCAACGGCAGTCCCGTGGCGAACGTCAACGGACCCGCCGGCGATCCGCTCTTCAACGCCACGGCCACCGCCGCCTCGGTCGAGCCGGCGCCCTTTCTCGGTTATCCTATCACCGAGCCGGACGGTTTCCTGGTGACGGGTGCGAACGTTTTGGCGGTGCAGGTCTTCAACGTGTCTGCCGGCAGCAGCGACCTGGTGTTTGATGCCGCGCTCATCGCCAGGTTGAAAGAGCGCCCGGACCCGCGCCTGGTCGCCGTGACGCCCGCGCCGGAGTCTGCCCTGACCCAACTCACGGAGATCACCGTCACCTTCAGCAGGCCGGTCACCGGCGTGAACGCGGCGGACTTGTGGCTCAACGGGACGCCCTGCACCGGCCTGAGCGGCAGCGACACCACCTACACCTTCACGTTTCCCCAGCCCGTGTGGGGCACGATCCAAGCCTCGTGGGACATGCGGCATGGGATCACCGACCTGAGCCAGCCCCCCAATGCGTTCAATCCCGCCGGCGCGGGTGCGACCTGGTACTACGAACTCTACGACCCCGGCGCGCCCACGTTGGCTGGCCTCATTCCGCCGGCCAACGCCATCGTCCGCCAACTGAGCCAAGTCGAGGTGCTCTTCGACAAGGCCGTCGAGGGCGTGGACGCGCAGGACCTCCTGGTCAACGGCGTTCCGGCCGCGGCGGTGACCGGCGCCGCCGCGGGACCCTACGTGTTCGTCTTTCCACCCCCGCCCGCCGGCGCGGTGTCGATCGCCTGGGCGGCGGCGTCCGGCATTGTCGATCTGACGCCCGAGGCGCACGCGTTCGATGGCGAGCCGTGGTCGTACACGGCGAATCCCGCGGTGTCGGTGCCGGCCCTGGTCATCAACGAGTTCATGGCGGAGAACGTCAGCGGTTTGAAAGACGAGGAAGGGGATTGGGAGGACTGGATCGAGATTTACAACGCCGGCGACACCTCCGTGAACCTCGATGGCTGGTCCCTGACAGACGATCCCCAACAGCCCGGCCAGTGGGTTTTTCCGCCAGTGAGCCTGGCGGCGAAGCGCTACCTGGTCGTGTTCGCCTCGGGCAAGAACCGTCGGCCCACCGCGGCGAACGCGCGACTGCATACGAACTTCAAGCTCGGCATCGCGGGCGAGTACCTCGGCCTCTACAACGCCGAGTCGCCGCGCCTGGCCGTCAGCGAACTCGCCCCCCAATACCCCGAACAGCGCAACGACGTTGCGTTTGGGCGCCACCCGTCCGGCGCCTGGCGCTACTTCACGACCGCCACACCGGGTGCGGCCAACGCCTCGACCTGGATGAGCGACGTCGTCGAGCCGGTTCATTTCAGCGTGCCGCGCGGCTTTTTCGGCAAGCCCTTCAACCTGTCGCTCGCGTGTCCCACGCCCGGGGCGGCGATCCGGTATACGATTGACGGGAGCGTGCCCAGTCTCACGAACGGGCTGCTCTACACGAACCTCATCGGCGTCAATGCGACGCGCGTCATTCGGGCCGCGGCGTTTCGGAGCGACAGCCTCCCTTCGAAGGTCACCACCCACACGTATCTGTACAACCAGAGCCCGCTTCGGCGCACGTTGCCCGCGCTCTCGCTGGTCACCGCCTCGAACCACCTCTACGGCAAGACCGGCATCATGGAGTACAACCCGCGCAACACGCTCAACCACGGTCTGGCCTGGGAACGACCGGTGTCGGCCGAGTGGATACAGCCCGAGGACAATGGAGGCTTTCAGATTGACTGTGGCCTTCGGATTCAGGGCGGCGGCTACATTCGAAACCTTTACAACTACCGCAGCGGCGCTATCCCCGAGAGCAAGTATTCGTTCCGGCTCTATTTCCGGGGCGACTACGGCGAGGGCCGGCTGCGCCAGGCGATTTTCCCCGATGTGCCGGTCGATTCCTTCGACACCATCGTGCTGCGGGCCGGGATGAACGATGCCACCAACCCATTCCTGCGCGATGAATTCGTACGCCAACTCGAAGCCGATGTCGGCCAGGTGTCCGCCCGCGGCACGTTCGTCCATCTCTTTCTCAACGGCGTTTACAAGGGCTACTACAATCCGACCGAACGCATCGACGTCGACTTTCTGCGGACCTGGCACGGGGGCGCCAACGATTGGGACCTGATGGCGATGGGCGGTGAAGTGCGCGAAGGGGACACCGTGGCCTGGAACGCGCTGCGCAGTTATGCGAGTGCCAACAACCTCGCGCTCGCCGACAAGTACCTCGAAATCGAGCGGCGTCTGGACACGACCAATTTCGTCGAATACCTCATCCCGCTGATCTACGCCGACACGGACGACTGGCCGCATAACAACTGGCGGGCCGCCCGCGAGCGCGCCCCCGGCGGCCGCTATCGCTTCTACGCCTGGGACGCCGAGTGGTCCTTCGGCTACGCCAACGACGTCGCGCACAACACCATCGCCAATCAGCTCAGCAACCTCAGCCCGCCCTGGGGCGGCTCGGAAATCCAGACCCTCTTCATCCGCCTCAAGGCCAGCCCCGAGTTCCGGCTCCTGTTTGCCGATCGCGTTCACAAGCACTTTTTCAACGGGGGCGCGATGACGGACGAGCGACTCAAGACCCGCTACGAACGGCTCCGGGCCATGATCGCCCCGGCCATCTCGGGCTTCAACAACACCATCGCCACGAGTTGGATTCCCTCGAGGCGGCGCTACCTCACCAACCATCTGGCCCAAGCCGGCCTGCTCGCCTCCTCGAACGCACCGGTCTTCAAACAGTTCGGCGGGCGGGTCCCGCGCGGCTTCAACCTCACGCTCACCAACCGCCTGGGCACGATCCACTACACCACCAACGGGGCCGACCCGCGCGTTCGATTCAGCGGAGCGGTCGCGTCGGACGCCTTCGCCTACGTGCCGGGGACCTCGATTGTCATCGACGGCTCGGTGCTGGTCCGGGCGCGCAGCCAATGGAGCACCAACTGGAGCGCGGTGACCGAGGCCGCCTTCCAGGTGGATGAATTCGCTCTCCCGCTCCGCATCACGGAGATCATGTATCACCCGCCTGGGGGCGAGGAATACGAGTTCATCGAACTCCAGAACCTGAGCGCCGTGCCCATCGACCTGAGCGGCGTGCACTTCGAGGGGGTCAGATTCCTCTTTGCCGAGGGCGCTCTGCTGGCGGGCGGCGCGCGATTGGTGCTCATCTCCGATGCGAGCCCGACCGCCTTTGCCCAGCGCTATCCCGGCGTCGCGGTCTTTGGGCGGTACGACGGCAGCCTCGCCAACGGCGGCGAACGCCTTGCGCTCCTCGATGGCGCCAACCGCACCATCGTCTCGGTGGACTACCAGGACGCGACGGGATGGCCGGCCGACGCGGACGGCGCCGGACGGTCCCTCGAGATCATCGACCCCAACGGCGACCCCGATGACCCGGCCAACTGGCAGGCCAGCGCCCAGCCGGGTGGGTCCCCGGGCGCCGCCAACCCACCGCCCCCCCTGCCACAGGTCCGTCTCAACGAAATCGCCGCGACACCTCCGCCGTACGCCCCACCCGGCACCCGCGGCTCCGACTGGTGCGAACTCTACAATGCCGGTCCGACCGACGCCGACCTGACGGGCTGGACGCTCGGCGACGGTCGCGCGAGCCGCAACCTGCTCTTTCCCAGCGTGACTTTGCCCGCGTATCAATACCTGATCGTCTTCTGCGACGCCGATTCCCAGGCGGCGGGTCTGCACACCGGCTTCGCCCTGGACCGGCAAGGGGATCAACTCTTCCTTCATGATGCCGCCGGCCATCGGGTCGATGCGCTGCGCTTCGGTCCGCAGGCCGATGGTTTCACCCTTGGGCGCTTGGGGTCCGATGCAGCCTGGCAACTGACCGAGCCGACGCCCGGCGCCCCGAATGCCGCCACCCCGCTCGGCTCGCCCAGCCGCCTTGTGATCAACGAGTTCGTCGCCAACGCCCTGCCCGGCGCGGACGACTGGATCGAACTGTACAACGGGGACGCCGACCTGCCGGTCGCGCTCGAGGGGCTTTCGCTGAGCATCACCAACGCCCTGTTCCAAATTACCACACTGGCTTTCGTCGCTCCCGGTGGCCATGTCCTCCTCCATGCCGACGAGCAGCCCGGGCCCGACCATGTCGATTTCCGGCTTCCCGCGGCGCGGAGTTCCATCGCCCTCCACGACGCCCTCGGGAAGGTCCTCAACCAGGTCAGCTACACGAATGCACTGGAAGGCGTCTCTCTGGGCCGCCTGCCGGATGGGAACTCGAACCTCGTCGCGTTCAACCTCTCCGCCAGCCCCGGCGCCGCCAACTACGTCCCCGACGGCCGCGGGGTCGTGATCGAGGAAGTGCTGGCGCGGAACCTCACACACAACGCCACCGCCGCGGGCCAGTTCGCGGGCTGGATCGAACTCCACAATCCCACTGCCACCGCCGTCTCGCTGGCGGGCATGAGCCTGAGCGTGAACGAGCGCTGGGCCGGTCAATGGTTCTTTCCCGTCGGGGTCCTTCTCGACCCAGGCGGACGCCTCACGGTCTGGTGCGACTCCACTCGAGCCCCCTCGCTCGTCAACGAGCCGGAACTCAATTGTGGCCGGGCTCTGAGCGGCCAGGGTGGCGGTGTGTGCCTCTTCGACGCGACGGGGCAGATCGTCGATGGCGTCGAGTATGGTTTTCAACTGCCGGACCGCTCGATCGGAAGGGTGAACGGCAACTGGGTCTTGCTTGGTCAGCCCACCCCGGCGGCCGCCAACGCCGCGCCGTCCGGCCTTGGCAACCCGCTCAACGTGCGTTTGAATGAGTGGTTGGCAAATGCCGACGGCCCGGACTGGATTGAACTCTACAACCTGGATGCCCTCCCCGTGAACCTGGCCGGCATGGTCCTCACCGACGATCCCTCGCTCGCCGGCCAGACCAATCACATCGTCGGCCCATTGACATTCATCGACGGACACGGCTGGGTTTTGTGGATCGCCGACGACGAGGTCGCCGCGGGTCGGGATCACCTGCCGTTCCGACTCGATGCCTTGGGCGAGACCGTG
>DAOOQY010000026.1:0-13929 GCA_035389025.1 Verrucomicrobiota bacterium | reverse complement strand
TGACCACCTCGATCACCAGCCTCTGGCGGATGGACAATGATCCTCCCTTCCCGCCGCTGGCCGATTTCGTGGCGACCTGGAATCGGCTCGGGCTCAAGCCGTATCTCCATCTCACGACTGCGTCCGCCGCCGCGGCGCAAATGGAAGAGATTCTCGGTCCGACCGCGCCCGAGTACGCGGGGGAATGGACCGATTGGTGGGCCAACGGCACGGCCAGCGCGCCACGCGAGGTCGCCGCCAGCCGCGTTGCCAAACGCGCGCTGCTCGCGGTCCGGTCGCCTCTGTGGGGGCCGACCGGGTCCGAAGTCCGCATGAGTATCGACTCGCTCTATCGCGATCTTTGTCTGTTCGACGAGCACACCTGGGGTTCGAGTTGGAGCGTGGGGATGCCGTATCTCCTCGACACCCAGGCGCAGTTCAACGAAAAGGCCTCGTTCGCCTTTCGCCCCATGGCGCGGGCCGAATGGCTGCTCAGCCAACATGTCCGCACCCGGCTCGCGAGCGCCGGCGAAGGACTGTTCCTTGCGAACCCGACCGACGCGCCGTTCACCGGCTGGGTCAGCATCCCGACGCCCGCCCTGCGCCAGGACTATCAATCCGTGCACGACCCCGAATCCGGCGCCCGTCAGCGGCTCGAGTTCGATCCCGGCGTCGCGGCTTGGGGGCGTCCGCAACGCCCTGAAGACCTCACCCACGAGAATGCGGCCGCGACTTTCGCCGACAACCTGCCTCGACGCTTCGCCCGATTTTGGGTCGAGGCCCTGCCCGCTCACGGCATTCGGCGCCTCGCCTTGAGCACCGAGCCCGTGACGCAGGAGCCCGCGCCGACCGGACCCGGCCCCGAGGTTGCGCGGGATGACCAAGACTGGCCGATGACTGCCCAATGGCCGGGCCTTTCCAAGCCGCTGTTCCTGCCTGGGCTCGGCGATTTCGTCGCGGTCCAGGTCGACGGTTTTGCCCCGCGGTGGGTGACGATGGACATCATGAACGAGAGGGGCAACGACGACCGACGCGACCAGATGCGACGCGAGCGGTTGAGAGAGGTTCGGGCGCAACCGGCGGCTGCAACCGATTTCATCGAGACTCCGCACACACTGCGGTTCACGCAGCGCCTCGATCATCCGCGTCTGGCTTGGGCGACCCGCCGGCTCGAACTCTGGAAGGGCAGCCCGCGCGCCCGGCTCACCTTCCGACTCAACCGGATTTCGTCGGCCGATCCTGAAATCTTCTACATCGCGACTGCCCTGCCCACAGGCGACCTGATGCCGCGCCTGACCTGCGGCGGCGAGTCCTTCACGCCCTTCAACGACCAGCTTCCCGGCACCTGCCGGGATTACTTTGCGGTGGATGGCTGGGCCGATTACGCCACGCCCGAGGGGCGTTGGCTGTGGGTTAGCCGGGATGCGCCCCTGTTGACGCTCGGCTCGCCCCAGGCGTTGGCGCGGCGCCGGTCGCCGGTCGCCGATCCTCACCGCCTGCTGTCGATGGTGTACAAAAACTTCTGGCACACCAACTTCGCCGCGGACGAATCAGGCGTGATGGAGTTCCAGTTCGATTTGGCCTGGCTGCCGCCAACGACGGCCCCCGATCACGTCGATCGGCTGGCCGCCTCGCTGCCGTCCGATCCCATCGTGATCATCAACCCCGCCGGGAATGAAGATCAGCACCTGATGAAATGGCTGTTCGCGCCGGGACGCTGAGCCTGTTGCTGCGCAACGACTCGCTTGCCGAAAGGTCAGCGTTTCTTTCGCTCGCAGACCGCGCAAAGCGGATCGGCCTGCGGCAGGACTCATTCGAGAATCTCAATCTGTTCGAGTATCCGGGCGTCTCGGCCTGAGGCTGTGGTCCACAGGATGGTGAAGCCCGTCGTGAACAGGAGCCAGGTGACCGCGAATGCCAGTATCAGGAATGTCGAGCGGTTGAAGCCGGCCGCCAGCACGGAATCGTTTGGATTGTCGGGTTGGTAGCGCACCATGACTCCTGAACCCGACTGCAGCTTCTCGTAGATCCCCTGGTGTTCCTCGCGCGTGCTGCTTCCGCTGTACCCGAAGGCAACCCGCTTACCCTCGAACTCCCGGTCTTCCACAGAGTAGCTGTATCGCACCTGAACTTCCCACGTAGTGCTCTCGCCATCGGAATTCTCCTGCAAACTGCACTCCAAAAGGCGACCCTCGACGACAGGCCACGACAGAGCCTGCCGTCCACGATAGAACGCACGCACTCCATGGCCGAGCAGGCCGAGACCAACCAAGAAGAAGATGCTGATGAAGACTGTAAAAGCCATGTTGTGACGTTTGATTCGTCTGCTGCCGCAGATGATTCTGCGACTGGTGGCTCGCATGCCGAAGTGGGAGCGCCCATTCGCACAGGGCTTTGTGCGACGATTGACCTCCGTCACGGTGTTCGAGAGGGCTAACCGGGCGGCCAGCCCAGGGACCGTCCGCCCAGGATGTGGCAATGCAGGTGCGGGACCGCCTCGCCGGCATCGGGTCCATTGTTGAACACAAGCCGGTAGCCGTTGGTGAGGCCGGCCAGGCGAGCCACCTCGGCTGCCTTCAAGAGCAGATGCCCGAGCAAGGCCTGGTCCTCGGGAGCGGCCTTGCCCACGGACGGCACGGGCCGGCGCGGGACAAGGAGAATGTGGGTTGGGGCCGCGGGATGGATGTCGTGGAAGGCCACGACCGAGTCGTCCTCGTAAACGATCTTGGCGGGGATTTCCTTCGCGCAGATGCGCTCGAACAGGGTTTTGCTCATACGACAATGACGGGGCAATGGGCGGCATTGCGCTCGGCATGCAGGCACTGCCGCAGGTACTCGACAATCTGATCGCTCAACACCTCGCAGCGCCCGCTCCACCGCCGTGCACCGGCCAACTTCTTCACGCACGCGCGAAGCCCCGTGAAACGGACCACGCGGGGACCCGGTTCCAACTGGCGCGCGACTTCTTCCCTGAGCCGCTGGTAGAACTCCAGTTCGAATGTGCCTCCGCCCTCGACGATCAAGTCGGTCAAATCCGCCTCAGCCGGCGGCGCTGCGTCCCGCACGCGCAGGCAACTCTGGACGTTGAGACCGAAGCCGCGCAAGACCTTGGCAAGGACCTCGGCGAACTCCCCGACCGTTACGGTGTCTCGTCCGAGGTCATGACGAAAAAAGTGCAGGACACCGCTGGCGGCTTCGCGGACCAGGTCCGACTCGCATCCGTTGAGGCCTTCGCCGACCAACTCGATGCTGACGCCGGCCGCGCCACAGGCGATGACGTCCGACGCCCCTTTAAAAACCAGGCAGGCGGTAGGTTGCGGTGTCATGTCGCACTTCGAGTTTCTGGACTGCTTGAACGAAGTCGGTGGCTTCCTCGAATCGCCGATAGACGCTGGCGAACCGGACGTAGGCGACGCCATCGAGGACGCGGAGTTCATCCATGATGCGTTCTCCGATCGCCATGCAGGGCACCTCGCCCTCGTACCTGTCGTGCAACTCGGCCACGATGCGATCGACGATCTCCTCGATGACCTGAGGGCTGACAGGCCGCTTCTGGCACGCCTTTCGAATGCCGTTGAGCAACTTGTCCCTCGAAAACTCCTCGCGCCGCCCATCCCGTTTGATGACCATGAGCGTCTGAGTCTCGATCGCTTCGTAGGTGGTGAACCGATGTTCGCAGCGAAGGCATTCACGACGGCGACGAATCGTGGCCCCCTCCCGCGAGGCTCGCGAATCGATCACTTTGTCGTTCAGACCGCCGCATTTCGGACATCTCATATTCGGCCACACGGGATGGACACTGCCGGATGTGGCTGTCGGTTTGGTATCACACAACATGTTGGGGTGTCAAGCGACCCGCGAACATTTGCAGCAGTCTCATCTGGCCCGGGCGCGCGGCGAGAACCGGCTGAAGCCGGCACACCCAAGCACGTCGAACGCTTCGGCGCGGTGTTCGGTGTGCCGCCTTCAGGCGGCTCGTGGTTAAAATGAGACCGCTGGATTGTTGATTCCCGATTGACATGCGGCGGCGGTTCCACCTACTGTCCCCGCCCTGACCTGAGGGGCGGGCTGGTCGCGTGGTGCGGCCAAGCGGACCCGGGTCCCAGAGAGGAAGTGAATCGATTTTGACGGAAATCCGGCTCAAGAAAGGCGAATCGGTCGAGAAAGCGCTTCGGCGTTTGAAGAAGAAAGTCGACCGCGAAGGCACCCTGAAAGAGGTGCGCAACCATCGGCATTACGAGAAGCCAAGCGAGCGGCGTCGGCGCAAGCTCAAAGTGGCCAAGTTCTCGGCCATGCTGGCCGCGCGATACGCCGACATGTAGTCGGCAACTCAGGAACAGGTGCTGATTTCAGGGCCGAGCCCGTGCCGTGCGCACGCGCGCTCGGCCTTTGTTTTATCTATGTACGCGTTGTCATCCTGCTGGAACTCGAGTCGCCACATCGACGGCCATGCCATGCTGCGGGAGATTCGGGAGTTGGGCTTCGAGCACGCGGAACTCAGCCACGGCATCCGGCTCAGTCTGGTGCCGGGCATCCTTGAAGCCGTCGCCGCCGGCGTGGTGCGAATCACCACCCTCCACAATTTCTGTCCGCTGCCGATCGGGATCACGCGGGCTGCCCCCAACATTTTCAAGTTCACGTCGTCGGATGCGCGGGAGCGGCAGAGCGCGCTCAAACACACCCTCAAGACATTCGAGTTGGCGGAGCGCCTGGGCGCGCGGCTCGTGGTGCTTCACATGGGCGCCGTCGAGATGAAGGACTACACGGACACTTTGATCCGACTGGCGGACGCGGGTTTGCGGGAGACGCCCAAGTATCAGCGGCTGTGCGCCGAGGCCGATGAGCGGCGTGAGTCGAAGAAGGAACGGCATCTGCCCTTTGCGTATGAGGCGCTGCGCTACCTCGAGTCCGAAGCTGCGCGGCGCCATTTGCTCCTGGGGATCGAGAACCGCGAGGCCCTCGAAGAAATCCCGTTCGAGTCCGATTTCCCCTTCTTTTTCCGCGACTTTCCCGGCGGGGTGATCCGTTACTGGCATGACACCGGCCACGCTCAGATCAAAGAGAACCTCGGCTTCATCGACCACGTCATGCACCTCGAATCGCTCGCCGGCGACATCGCCGGGTTTCATCTCCATGATGTCGAGTTCCCCGGACACGACCATCGCGCGCCGGGCAAAGGCATGGTCAATTTCGAGGCCTTGAAACCGTTCGTGAAGCCCGAACACATCAAGGTCCTCGAACTCTCGCCCTCGATCCCGCCCGAGGAGGTGCGGGCCGGTCTGGCCCACCTGCAGTCGCTCTGGGGCCCCGAGTAGGAGGCCGGACCTTCCCGCCATCGCATGGTGAAGACGCGCTCGACTCCCTGGCCGATGGTGTTGCGAATCGTCCTTTGCCTGGTCCTTCTGGGCTGGGTGTTCCAGGCGATCTTCCTCAACGAGGGACGCAGTGCGTACGAGCGGCAGGGCCTTGGCTGGGATTCACTGAGCCGCGCCGAGCAATGGAAGCTGGCCTGGCATTACGGCCCGCCGGAGTTGTGGCGAAACGTCTGCCTGATCGACCCGCCGTCCGCCATTTGGTCTCTCGTCTTCATGGGCGCCACGATCGTCCTGGGCACCCTCCGTTGGCGGATGGTCCTGCGCGTGCACGGCATCAACCTCTCCCTCGGGCGGGCGGCGGAAATCTCGCTCGTGGCTCATTTCTTCAACTCGTTTCTGCTCGGGTCGACCGGAGGCGATCTCATGAAGGCCTTCTACGCCGCGCGCGAGACCAGCAACCGCAAGACCGAAGCGGTGGTCACTGTCCTGGTCGACAGGCTGATCGGCCTTCTGTCCATGCTTCTGTTTGCCGCGGTGATGATGATTCCGAACTGGGCCCTGCTGTCGGGCCATCGCCGCCTGGCGGCGCTCGCCGGCATCGTGATGATCATGCTCATCGGCGCGCTCGCGGTTGCCGGCCTGTCCTTCTGGGGCGGCCTCTCGCGCCGCTGGCCTCGGGCCCGCATCTGGCTTCGCCGCCTGCCCAAAGGCGAACTGCTCGAACGCGCGCTGGAAGCCTGCCGCCAGTTCGGGCAGGAGCCCCGATTCCTCGTCCAGGCCTTTGCGCTCTCGACGGTGCTCAACGTGATGTGCGTCCTGCAAATCTGGGTGCTGGCGCGCGGCCTGGACCTGACGATTGCGCCTGTGGCGCTTTCCCTGATTGTGCCGGTCATCATCTGCATCGCCGCCATGCCCGTCACGCCGAGCGGACTCGGGCTGCGCGAGAACATCTACGTCTGGATGCTGGCGGTGCCGGAGATCAACATCCCGGCGACACAGGCGCTCCTGCTCTCGCTCCTCGCTTATGCGGGCAGCCTCTTCTGGAGCCTGGTTGGCGGCCTGGTCTACCTCTTCTTTCGCGCGACGCGGACGCAAGAGACATGAAGCATGAACCGTAGCCGTCCCGCGGCCGCGCATGCGCATCTGAGTTGAGAGAGCCGTTGCGGGTGATCCATCGCGAAGCGGAGTGCGCCCGTCCTCGGGCGCAGCCGTGTCCTAGCAACCGCGCGCGTCGGTCTCGTCCACATCATGGTGCATACCGTCATTGCTGTGGCCGAGGACGGCCACCCTCCAGTCACCCCGACGACGCAATGCGGGACTTCGCGACCTCGACGCCGACCTGAGCATGGGCGACTGCCACAACAAACTCCGGCCCAGAGACTTGGACAACCACCACGGCGCTGTTCCCAGGAACAGCGCGGGAATTCTCATTAGTATGACGCGTGTGCGCGGCGAGGGACGGCTACAAATCGGTTCATGGTCCTCGTGCGCATTCAACCGATGAATGTCAACGCTCTCGATGAGGCACCGTTGCTGTCTCCGCCCGCCAGCAGGGCCAGTTCACGAAGTCGAGCGGCAACGGCTGCCCGCCATTGTCAAGGCGGCCCCCGGCCGCTAATCTCGGCCCGTGGTTCGCTCGGTTCTCTTCGACATCGACGGCACGCTCATCCGGACCGGAGGGGCGGGCGTTCGGGCCTTCGAACGCACCGGCCAGTCGGTCTTTCACGTTGCCGACGGCGTGCGTCATATGCGCTTTGCCGGACGCACCGACCGATCGCTGGTCCGCGAGTTCTTCCGTCGGCACGGGATCGAGGCCACACCGGCCAACTTCGATCGTTTTCTCGATCATTACGTGTTTGTTCTGGACCAGTTGCTCGGCGAACTGCACGGACAGGTTTGTCCGGGGGTGGGCGATTTCATCCGAGGTCTTCGGGGCCTGGCCCAGCCGCCGCTGCTCGGTCTATTGACCGGGAACATCCGCCTGGGCGCCGAAATCAAGCTGCGGCATTTCGGCCTGTGGGATTGCTTCACCACCGGCGCGTTCGGAGACGACCACGAGGACCGCAACGAGCTGGCCGGCATCGCGCGCGAACGGGTCATCAGGGCCGTGGGACGCCCGCTGGGCGGCGACGAGATTGTCGTGGTGGGCGACACGCCGCTGGACATCGAGTGCGGGCGGGCGATCGGAGCCAAGGTGCTGGCGGTCGGGACAGGCGGGGCTGAGCTGGGTGTGCTGCGGGCGCACCGGGCGGATTGGGTCGTGGAGACGCTGGCAGACGTGAGGGCGGCAACGGTCTGCCGGTGAAGGCCTGCGCCAGCCCGCATTTCTCGCCAACTGTTGATGTCATCTGACCGGTCACCGTCACAGTTCACCTGAAACGCGGGTTAGTCTGCCAGGAGCGCGAAGAGCAGAATCGCCGACGCCGTGCCGTCCATGGTGGGCTCGTTGGTCGAGTAATCATGGAGATCGTCGTGATACACCGCCAAATCGGACTGGAACTCCGCCAGCGGATCGGGCTGTGTGATGCTGACGCCTTTGAGACTTCGGAACACCTGCTCGTAGACCGGACCGTCCACCAGGCCGCCCCGCACCATCCGTCCGGTGAGCCGGGTGGTCATCAGATGTGGATTCCTGGGTGAGGAGGCCTCGGGCGGAAGGCCGGTGAACATCGAGCAGTTCCACGGATTGCGTCCCAGAAGCCAATCCGACTGCGCGGCTGCGAACTCCCGGTAGCGCGAGTCGCCGGACATTCGTTCGTAAAGGACGCACTGGGTCGCCAAGGCCACCGTCAGATTGTTCGAGCACCATATGAACGGCACGCCGATCCGATACGGCGTGCGCCGCCCGGCCGTGACGCACCGCTCGATCCCGTCCCTGTAGTACCCGATCAGCCTCTTGCCGGTCTCCTCATCCGCAAGGTCGTGGAGCGCAAAATGCCCGATGTTTACAAACGGGTAGAAATCGTAATGCCGCGCCTCGATCCGCCCCATCCAGGATTCCGTCCCGGCTTCTCGGGCATAGCGGCGGGCCTCGTCGATGTAGCGGCTCTCGCCGGTCGCCCGGTACAACTCAGCGGCGCCCCACTCCATGTCGTCGGCCCAGGTCGACTCATGATAGCGATAGGGCGCGCCGTAGGAGTTGCCCTGCTGAAACCCCTCGTGCTTCCGTCCCAGGGCGTAGACCTCGACACCCGCCTGGAGGCAGCGATGCGCGAAGGCGCCGTGGTCGGCGTCGTCGCGCCAGATTTGACAGGCCATCGCCATGGCCGCGGCGTAGCGCCCGGCGAGATTGCCCAGGCCAGTCGACTCGCTTTGGTGCTTTCCGAGCCCCTGTGGACGCCCGTCCGCCGCATAGACGACGCGCGGTCCGCCCGGTCCCCATCCGTAGTCGGCCTTCTCGTCCGCGGGCAGCCGCCATCCCCAGTGGTCGCGGTCGTCAGCCACCTGATGATAGAGTTCATCCGGAGCAGGGTGGAGCCTCAACATCCAATCGAGACCCCATCGCGCCTCGTCCAGGACATCGGGGACGCCGTTCGTTCCGGGGCGTCCATTTTCCCGGACCAAATCCGGAAAGGCCTTTGGAGCGATCCGATAGGCCAGCAGCATCTGGGCGGTGGCGTTGGCGGAGGTCATCAGGTACTTGAGCAAATCGCCGGCATCGTGCCAACCGCCCCGCGCATCGATGGGTGTTCCGTTCGGACGCGGCCCGTAGGCGGTGCGTCCGTCCTGCTGATGGCATTGGGCATCGAGCCACGGATTGTCGCCGCAGCGCTGCTGCCGCATGAATTCGAGCAACGCCCCGCACACATCGGCTCTGGCCTGGCCCCCAATCTCGAACGCGACCGAGTTCGTCGGGCCCAACCGCAGGAAGAACTTGCCTGCCTGGTGAAAGGCGCTGAAATCGAGTTCGGCATGGTGGCGCCATCGCCCCCAGACCGCATCCGGCACCGGCGTCGCCGGCCCGCGCCAGACCACGACGCCATCGGCGGCATTCAGCACCTCGAAGTCCCGTGCCAGAGGCTGGGCCGAGAAGGCGATCGCGATCTTGGGATCGGATGGGCGGTACCCGAGCAGGTTCACGCGCAGGTGGACTGGGTTTGTGGCGTCGGCGTCTTGCGCCAGCAAAGGCCGGGACGCTGCGAGGAGGCAGAGCAAGCCGGCTGCCAAAACCGGCGCGCAGTGTTTCGGATGGCTAAGCCGCATAGCAGACATCTTGCGAAGTCTGACCGCCCTGTCCACCGTCGGCGTGAAGTATACGGGTTAGCCCGCTCATGTTTCGGTCACCACCTTCCAACCCACGGCATCGGCCAAGGCATAGACGGGTTCCTTGAGATCGCCATAGAACGTGACGCGGTGCCATCCCCAGACATCCCACATCGCGAAGAGCTTCTCGAAATCGCCCAGGGGCTGGGCGCGGAGCTTGGTGCGGCAGGCGCGGTCATTGGCGTCGTTGCCCACCGCCTTGGCCTGGTGGAACATGATCTCTTTGCGTTTGGGCTCGAATTCGAGCGTCGTGGTGAGATGGCCCACCGGCATCAGCGAGCGCAGCGAAGCGCCCTGGCGGTCCTCCGAATGGGTCAGGATTTCATACGGATTCGCCCCGCCCGAGGGCCCGAAGACCCGCGTCGGCGCCACGCAGTGAGCATAGATGATTTCGCGTTTTGCCGAATCCATGACCGGGTCTGAAATGTAACCGGGCCGGCCCCGGGTCAGGGTGGTGATCGCGACCATGGTCGCCGCGGACCTGATGTCGCATTCGCAAGCGCCCACAAGGCCGTCATCGACCAACTGGCAGAAGCCCAGGCAGGGATAGGCGTTGATGTGCTTGCCGTAGAACCCGCCGAGGCAATTGATGGTGATGGCGTTGGCGCTGTGTTTCTGCAGCAGGGCCTTCTGGCCCAGGTACATCGCCGCCGATTGCTCGATCGTTTCGCGCGTGACCCCTTCGATCCGCCGCGCCCCGCGCTCCCAGCGATCGGCCCAAAGCCGCACCTCATCGGGATCGGCTGCCTGGGCGAGCCCGTTTAACTCGGCGAATGGCACGTACACGATCGGGATGCCCATGATCTCGGTCGTCGGCGCAGAGTTCTGGTCGCGAATGGCAAGAACCTTCGATGCCTTCATCCGGCCAACGCACTCGGAAATCGACAGGCATCGCACCGGGTCCTCGGCCCAGCCCGCGGACGCCGCCGGCGGCGTCCGCCTTTGCCGCAGCCGCGCGGTTGCCGCCACAAACTCAGACGGCGTCCGACCCTGGCGTACGAGTTCGAAGCACTTCACCGCCTCGATCAGGTCGGCCAACTCCGACGACGAGACGAAGCCAACATTCGGTGACCGAGCCCGCAGCAGCGCGGCGTTGTAGGTCAGGAACCCGCCCGTGCCCGCATAGGTAAAATCGGCGTACAACACCGGCTTGCCCGAGGCGGCGATGGTCTGCACCACCCGGGGCCAGTTGTTCATCTGATAGACCAGGTAGCCGGCCACGCTCGAGCCCTGGTCCTCTTCGAGTATCTTCTTCGCCTCCGCCTCCGTGCTGGCCATCGCGGTCACGAACTCGAATCCCGGGCACTCCCTGGCCAGCCCCGCTTCGAGCCGCTGCATGACCGGCCCAAAATCGAACCCGATGTTCGGCCAGGTCGGACGCGGCTGCTTGGGACCGAACAGGACATAGACAATCCGAATGCGCAGCCGGCCCGCCGGGCTTTCCGCGGCCTCGACCGGTCGGACGCTCAAGGCCAGTGCGGTCGCACAGGCCGCTGCGCCCTTCTTGAGAAACGAGCGCCGGCTCAAGGGACAACACCCGCAGCCCGGGAACGCCGCAGTCGAAGCCCGGGGATCGAACATTCCCGCTGCGAAAGCCCGGGCCGACTGGGAAACAGTCTCCGGTGAGTCAACGCCACGCGCGAGCGCGCTCGTGACGATCGGGGTTTTGGCGGTTTTCATAATTCGGGGTCTCGAGAATTCCAGCCCAGCTCCGCCTCAAACCGACGAGCGAGCCTCGATCAGGCCAGCCCGCATGGAACCACGTGTCCGAGTCTTCGGCTTCGCGGCGCTCATGACTCCATCAAACATGCGGGCTGGGACCGGCGCAACAGTTTTTCGGGCGCGGCTTCCCTTTTTGGTCTTTGGCCGGCGACGCCTGCGCCGCAGCCGACTTTGAGATGCTCACGTCCTGATCGGGATGGCGAATAACTTCTGAACTCACGGACACCGGGGCGTGGAGTCTTATCGAAGCGAGAATCCTGTTCCCTCGACGTCGCTCGTCGCTCGATTCGTTCACTTCCGTTGTTCTCACATCAAGGGAAACGCACAGAGTCATCCGCCCTCCATGACCCGCCACCGAATTCATGAATCCAGAGTCCCGACCCCGGGAAATCACCACGTTTCGACCGGGCCTCGAGGGGTCGGGATGGCGGATTGCGACGCAGGTTCGCCGGTCACGAACGAGGGGTTCGAGGGTGTCGGGGCAAAGCGGGGCAGGAGTTCGCCACGCTCGTCAAGGAACTGGGCGCGCCAGGTCCGATACTCGGCGAGAATCTCGTCGAACTGCGCGCGCCGCGCCAGGGACGCCACGCGTCTCTTGAACTCGACGGCTGGTCCGAGCCGTTTTGCGTACCACGGCGCGACCTTGCGAAACATCCTGCATCCGTGCGTTTCGCCGAAGACCTCGATCATTAGGTCGAGGTGCCGGCACATGACCCGGACACGCTCCTCGAACGGCGGTTCGGGCGGCAGATCGCCTGACGCGAGGAAGGCCTCAGTCTGGCGGAAGATCCAGGGATTGTAGAATGCGCCCCGTCCGATGCTGACGCCGGCACAGCCCGTTTCTTCGAGCATGCGTTTGGCGGCTTGCGGCGTGGTCACGTCGCCGTTCCCAATGACCGGGATGCTGCGGACGGCATCGACCACTGCCCGGATGCCCGCGAGGTTGACGCATCCTCCAAAACCTTGTTCCCGAGTGCGGCCATGGATGAACACGGCGGACACGCCGGCGTCTTCGAGGGCGCGGGCCAGGTCGGGCGCCGTGAGATTCGCGTCATCCCAGCCCAACCGCATTTTCGCGGTGACCGGGATGCGCACGGCGCGGACGATTCCCTGCGCGAGCGCGGCGGTTTTCGACAGTTCCGACATCATCGCGGACCCGCCTCCCACGCGGCAGACCTTGCGCGCGGGGCAGCCCATGTTGATGTCGATCGAGTCGGCGCCCATCGCTTCGAGGCGCCGGGCGGCGTCGCGCATTTCCTCGGGCACGGCGCCGAAGAGTTGCACGGCCAGGGGGCGGTCGCGTTCGTTGGACTCGATGAGCTTGAGCGCCTTATCCCGTTTCTCGATCAGGGAACGGGCGTTGACCAGTTCGGTTGTGCAGAGACCGAGGCCGCCCAATTCCCGGATCGTCAGGCGAAACGGCAGGTTGGTGTATCCCGCCAGAGGCGACAGAAACAGATTCGAGGCCAGTTCGAGTGCGCCGAGCCGGAACATAAGCTCTACAGCGCAAAATGGAGGACGAACAGGAGTGCGATCGCGTAGAGCCAGGGGGATAGGTCGCGCGCCTTGCCCCCAAACACCTTGACCACCACGGTCGCGATGAACCCGACGCCAATCCCGCAGGAGATGCTCTGCGTCATCGGGATCAGCAGCAAGGTCAGAAAGGCCGGTATCCCTTCGTCGGGGCTTTCGAGGTCCATTTCACGCACCAGACTCATCATGAGGAAGCCGACCACGACCAGGGCGGGCGCCGTGGCGATGGCCGGGACCGCCCCGATGACGGGGGCGAAGAACATGGCCAGGAGAAAGAGCGCGGCCACAACCACCGACACGAAACCGGTCCGCCCGCCTGCGCTCACGCCGGCAGCGCTTTCGATGTAGGTGGTGACGGAACTGGCTCCGCAGAGGCCGCCCCAGGCCGCGGCGAGCGAATCCACCACCAGGACCCGTTTGAGGCGGGGCAGTTGGCCCTGGGCGTCCATGTAGCCACCCTGCGTTCCGACGGCGATGACTGTGCCCATGGTGTCGAAGAAGTCGGTGATCAGAAAGGCGAAGATCACACCCCACAGGGCCGGTCTGAGAGCCCCCACAAAATCCGCCGCGCCGAACGTGGCGAACTCGGGTGTCGCCACCAATTGGCCGGGCAGCGCGACCAGAGGCTGCGCGCCCGGTGACAACCGATCCGAGAGCCAGGCGAGCGTCGCCGTGCCGAGGATGCCCCAGAGAATGGCGCCGCGGACTCGGAACGCGAGCAGGGTCATGGTGAGAGCGAGGCCGGCGCTGGCGATCAGAGTCGGGAGCAGTTTGAAGTTGCCGGGCGCCAGGAAGGCACCGCCAGGGCCTTTGGCGACCCAGCCCATTTGCTGGAGGCCGAGGAAAGCGATGAAGATGCCGATGCCGATGCCGATCGCCCGCTTGAAGTTCATCGGGATCGCCTGCATCACCTGCTCGCGCACGCCCGTCAAAACCAGGAGGGTGACCAGGGCGCCTTCGACGACGACGACGCCCATCATGGTCTGCCAGGTCATACCGGGCTGGGAAGCCTGCATGACCAGGGCGGCGTTCAAACCCATGCCGCTCGCCAACGCCAGCGGGTACTTGGCCCACAAACCCATCAGCAGCGTCGGCACCGCGGCGCCGAGGCAGGTTG
>DAOOQY010000025.1:0-14103 GCA_035389025.1 Verrucomicrobiota bacterium | reverse complement strand
CTCCCCCACGGTGCGCGAGCGGGGGATGCGCACCAGGACTGAGGTGAGGAAAGAACGCAGCTCCTCGGCTGTGACTCCGCGGATCAACTGCCCCTTGTAAGCATAGGACACGGCCCCGGTCTCCTCGGAGACCACGACGACGACGGCGTCGGTCTCCTCCGACAGGCCGATGGCCGCCCGGTGCCGCGTGCCGAGCGATTTGCTGAGGTCCTGCCGCTGGGTGAGGGGGAAGATGCACGCGGCGTTCATGATGCGGTTGCCGCGCAGGATGACCCCGCCGTCGTGGATCGCGTTGTTGGGGAAGAAGATCGTCTCGAGCATTTCGGGCGTGACCTCGGCATCGACGACGATTCCCGACTCGACGACTTCCTGGAGCTGGATCGATTGTTCGATGGCGAGCAGCATGCCGATCCGCACGTCTGCCAGGCGCTCCGCCGTCTTGATGATGACCTCGATGTTCTCCCGCTGCTCGCGGGTGCTGGCGAAGAAGGGGAGGCTCCCGAGTTCGGCGAGCATGCGGCGCAGCTCAGGCTGGAAAATGACGATCACGGCCACGGCGAAGAACGCAAGAAGTTGCCCAGAAGACGCCCGAAGACCTCGAGATCGAGGGCCCGCGCAAGCACGGTCAGAACCATGAGCACCAGGAGGAACCCGGTCACCACCGGAGCGCCGCGGGTCCCGCGCACCAGCATCACGGCGTAGTAGATGCCAATCGCGAGAATGAGAATCTCGACGAAGGCCCGCCAATCATTTGGCAACCAATCCATTCAATGTCCTTGGCACGCAACCTTTGCCGCCCGGGCGCGCAACGCCTCGATCACGCGCAGGGCCTGGCACGTGGCCGCCACGTCATGCGTCCGAAACACTTGAACGCCGGCATTCGCCGCCCACGCCGTGCAGGCGAGCGCCCCCGGCAATCGAGCGTCCAAGTCTACCCCCAGCAGACGACCGAGAAAGGACTTGCGCGAAACGCCGAGCAACAATGGTCGGTGAAAGCCTTTATAGGATTCGAGGCCGGCGAGCAAATCCAAATTATGGTCCAGGTCCTTCCCGAATCCGATTCCGACGTCCAACGCGACCTGGTCGGGCCCGACGCCGCACCGGGCCAAACGGGCCAGGCGGTCCGTGAAGAACTCGCCTACTTCACGGACGACGTCGGTGTACGAGGGGCTCTGCTGCATGGTGGCCGGTGTTCCCTGCATGTGCATGCACACGTACCCGGCTTGGGCCTCCGCCACCACGCGCCAGAGCGCCTCATCGGTCCGGCTCGCCTCGACGTCGTTGACCAGGCTCGCCCCGGCGGCCAGAGCGGCCCGCGCGACGGCGGTTTTGCGCGTGTCGATGGACAGCGGCACCGTCAGTTGGCGGGCCAACTCCTCGATCACGGGCAAGACCCTCCGCAGCTCCTCCGCCTCGGGCACCGGGGTCGCGTTCGGACGCGTCGATTCCCCGCCGACATCCAGGAGATCGGCGCCCTCAGCCACCAGGTGTCGGGCATGGGCGATGGCAGCCTGTGGATCGAAGTACCGCCCTCCGTCCGAGAACGAGTCCGGAGTGACGTTCACAATGCCCATCACGAGCGCTGGGCGTGGGAAGACGAACTCGAAACGGCGGCAGGACCAACGCATGGCATCAGAGCTGAGCGCTCACGGTCTGGACAGGCGCGTCTCAGACCGAACCCTTATTCGGGGCTTGCTGGATTCAAGCGCTCAGTTCATTCGCATGGGCATGATCACGTAGAGAAACGGCCCGTTCACCTTGACGACCCCCGGGCTCAACTCGTCGCTCAGTTCCAGGAAGACTTCGTCGTTGTCCAGGGCCTTCAACGCATCGAGCAGGAATGAGGGGTTGAAGGCGACGGCGAGATCGGGGCCCTTGTAGTTGATGGCGAGGGTCTCGCGCGCCTCCCCGATCTCGGGCGTATTGGCGGTAATGGCCAGGGTATTACGGGTGAAGGAGAGCTTGACCGAGTTGGACTTCTCGCTGGTCATCAGTTCAACGCGTCGCAACGCCTGGACCAACTCCTCGCGCACCAGCGGGATGCGCTCCTTGGATTCGCGAGGAATGACCTGTTGGTAATTCGGGTACGTCCCCTCGACGAGCTTCGAAATCGCCAGAATGCTGAGCAGGCCCTCGCCGCGCATATCGAAGGCGACCTGATTGTCGCCGACGCTGATTTCGACCTCGCCCTTGTCCTGCAGCAGGCGGCTCAGTTCGGCGACCGTCTTTGTCGGCACGATGAACTCGGTTTGGTTCTCAGTGCCGATGTCCACCTCCTCGTCCGTGAGCGCCAGCCGCCGTCCATCCGTGGCCACCAGAGTCACCTTATGCTCGCGCAGGCTGAGGAACAGGCCGTTCAGCACATAACGCGCCTCGTCATTCGAGGCGGCAAAGGCGGTGCGTCGGAGCATGCCTTTGACCTTGTCCTGGGCCAGCGTGACCCGCTTGCTATCGGCAAACGCCGGACGCGGCGGAAAATCCTCCGCGGGCAGCCCATGGACCTTGAAGAACGAGGCCCCGGCCGTCAGGCTGCAGACATTCTTCTCGTCGACATCGAGTTCGATTTCCGGCGTCCCCAGTTCGCGAACGATGCTGAAAAGACGGCGGACGGGCAAAGTGGTCGCTCCGACCTTCTCGACCTTGGCTTCGACACTGCAAGCGATCGACACGTCGAGGTCGGTGGCCGTCAAACCGAGGCGCCCCTGTTCGGCCTGAAGGAGAACGTTCGACAGAATGGGCAGGGTCGTCCGGCTTCCGACCACATTCTGCACCGCCTGAAGACCATTGATGAGCTGCTCTCTGGCGATTGTGAGTTTCATGGGCGCATAGGATGATGCTGCAAACCACTCAAAAAGACTCTTATTATGGTGTGTGAATAATTGAAACAGTTCACGCTGTCAAGGTCATGCCAAGGAGTTGCGCTGCCCGACCGTTGCGAACAGCCCGGCGCCGACCCCCGAACAACACCGGTGCGATCGAGTTGACAGCCTCTTATCGGTCGGTTGTTCACACTTCATTCGCTCACTTGTCTTCCGGGCCGCGCCGCGGCGGGGCGTCTGAACCCAAGTCATACTGCGCGATCTTGTTATAGAGCGTTTGCCGACCGATGCCCAGGCGCTTGGCCGCGGCGAGTTTGTTTCCCTGATTCTCCCTCAAGACGCGCGCGATCGTGTCGCGCTCGACCGCCTCGAGCGGAGTGAGGGCCGCATGGCCTTGGGCGCCTGCGGCCGGATGCCCGGCGGCCATGACGGACAGATCGGTCGGCTCAATCACTACCCCTTCGCACAGCAGGACGGCCCGTTGAATCTCGTTCTCGAGCTCGCGGACATTGCCCGGCCAGGCGTGCTGGCACAGACAATCGATTGCAGCGGGCGAGAAGCCGGTCACGGGACGGCCCGCCTGGGATGCAAAGCGGCGGAGAAAGGCGTGGGCCAGAGGCACAATATCCTCGTGGCGCTCCCGCAATGGAGGCAGATCGATGCGCACCGCCGCGACGCGATAGTAGAGGTCTTCGCGCAGCTTGCGCTCCTCGAGCAGTGTTGGCAGCGGGCGATTGGTCGCCGCGACAATCCGGCAGTCGGTCGCATAGGCCGTTCGGCCTCCGACGGGCCGAACGCGCTTCTCCTGCAACACGCGCAGGAGTTTGGCCTGCGTATCGAGCGGCATCTCGCTGATTTCATCGAGGAAGAGCGATCCGCCCTCGGCCTGGCGGAACAGGCCGTCGCGATCCGAGACGGCGCCGGTGTAGGCGCCCTTGACGGCGCCAAAGAGCTCGCTCTCGATCAACTCGCGCGGCAATGCGGCGCAGTTGACCTTCACGAGCGGGCCCGAGCTGCGCCGGCTCAGGGCATGGATGAGATCGGCGATCACTTCCTTGCCAGTTCCGCTCTCGCCCGACAGGAGAACGGCGGCGTCACTGGGCGCAACGCGCTCGACGAGGCGCAGCACCTGTTGCATCGCCGGGCTGCGAAAGATCGGGGAAGCCGCGCCGCCGAGGGTGGACAGGGCGTCGTGCAAGGCCTGTGTCTGGGCGACGAGTTGCGTGTGTTCGGCCGCACGCTGGATGAGCAACCGCAACGCGGGGATATCCACCGGCTTGCCGATGAAGTGGAAGGCGCCGAGCTTCGTTGCCTCGACAGCGGCGTCGAAGGTGCCATAGCCGGTCAAGATGATGACTTCCGAGCGTGGCCAGCGGCGCTTGACCTGCGGGAGCAGCGCGATCCCATCCCCGTCAGGCAACTGCCAATCCAGGATAATCACATGCGGAGCAGGGAACTCCGGCAGACCGAACAGGCTGGCGGCATCAAGCGCGACGCTCGGCTCGTGGCCCGCCTCGGCCAGAACCGTCCGCAGCATTTGGCAGACAGCCCGATCGTCATCGACCACCAGGACACGTGTCTTCATCATTCCCAAGACACCGCCGGGAACAACTCGCGGATGCGCTGCCGGATTCGTTCCACCTCGGCCGCCGGCATGCGGCGGCGCGGCATGCGCCGCTCGACGGCTTCGAGCAACTGGAGCCAATCCGCCAAGGGCGGGTTGGGGACTGGACGCCAATCATCGTAGCGGCGGTGGCGTTCGAAGAAGCGCCACGCGCCGCCGACGCGATGGGCATACACCTGCCAGTGCTCGCCCTGCTCGTCGACGCGGCGCCATCCGATTTCCGTCTTGGCTGACACAAGTTGTTTTGCCGGATGTCTCGACTCGAAGCGGCAAATCCCGGCGCGATTGCGGGATGCCGCGGGGTTACTGGGGCAACTCGATGCTGACCACAGCCAGGGCAGCGATGCCTTCGTCGCGTCCCAGGAACCCAAGCCCCTCATTGGTGGTTGCCTTGATCGAGAGGCGGCTCGGATGGAGTTCGAGGACGTTCGAGATGTTCGATTTCATGGCGTGCAGATGAGGCGCCAGCATCGGCTGCTCGGCGACAACCGTCGAATCGATATTGACGATGCGGCCTCCACGCAGATTGACCAGCCGGGCCGCTTCGTGCAGGAAGACCTTGCTGGGGGCGTTGTGCCAGCGCGGATCGGTATTCGGGAAGAGCTGGCCAATGTCCCCTTCGCCCAGGGCCCCGAAGATGGCGTCACAAATCGCATGGAGCAGGACATCGGCATCCGAGTGGCCCTCGAGCCCCTTCGAGTGATGCAAATCGACGCCGCCCAATATGAGCTTCCGCCCCTCGACCAGGCGGTGCACATCATAGCCGATCCCGACGTGGTTCATGGCACCAGTATAAACGGATCGCCCCCCGATTGTAAACCAGGAGAAATGCTCGACTGGGCCCCCGGGCCGGGGCTCAGGCGAATTCCACGACCAAGATCTGCCCGGCTTCAATCACGATGTCCTGGTCGAAGCGAAGCTGGGCGTATCCGCCGGCGGCGGCAGACTGGCACGCGACGTCCCGGCCGCCGACGCGGACCGTGGTGGCAGCCGGCGCGGCCCCGGGCCGCAGAGCGACTTCGATCTGTTTCACGGCCAGGCGTCCCCAGCGGACATTCAACTCGTCGCGCTGCCGCCCCTCCTCGATTGTCTGCGCAAAGCTGCCCCAGCCCTCCGGCCCTGCGAAGAGACACTGGATTCGCTCCGGACGGTACCGGGGTTCGAGGCGCAGCGTGCGGGCCGGGCCGTCATACGTCCAGCCCGAGAGCGCCAGCAGCAGCGACCAGGACGACATCGCGCGGGCGTAATGGCCGCCGCACTCGATTTCGTTCCACGGGTTGCGCATGATCGGCCGGCGCGGGACGCCGTCGTATCGCTCGCGGGCGCCCTTGACGATGGCGAGGCCTTCGGTGAGGAGGCCTTCGTAGATCATGTGGGCGGCGACCTGGTACTCGATGCCGGTCCAGACTTCGTCCGAGTAGAGCATGACGTGGCCGGGACGTCCGCCTTTTGGCCATGTGCAGATGATCAGGCCCTTGTCGTTGTCGCCGGCAAAAGCGCGCGGCGCGTGTTTCCAGCCGGTGAGGTCCGCTTTCCAATTGTACTTATAGACCGCCTTGAGGGCCGAGACGACCTTGTCCCGCGGGAACAGGTATCCCAAGCCGAGCTGGTGCGCCCACCATTGGCCGATGAGCTGGTCGCTCATGCAGCCGGGGCCGACCTCGCCGGGCATCTGCTCGTAGCCGGGCAGGTGTTGGCGGAAGTACTCGCCATCCCAGCAGAGCTCGATCAGCCTGGCTTGACCCCGCTCGAAGAGCCCGTGGAAGCGGTCGGCACTGGCGGTGTCCCCGACGCGCCGCGCCCATTCCTCGCCGGCGCGCAAGGCCGCCAGGTAATAGCCGCTGATGAACGTGGTGACCCCGTGCAGCGCCTGGTCGTAGGTGTTCCATTGGTCGTCTTCGAGATAGCCGGAGGGCGCGCCCCCGTGGGACTTGGCGTCGCGCTCGATGAGGTAATCGACGGCCTGGCGGATGTGGGGCCAGTAGTCCTGGAAAAATGACCCGTCGGGAGTGTTCAGGGCTTCGCGATAGGCCTTGAGGATGCAGCTCGCATGGCCGTCGGCGAAAGGCTGTTCGCCCGTCGGGCGGGGCGGGGACGGGACATCGGTGCGATTATTCACGCCGCCGTCCTTGCGCTGCTGGTGTTTGAAATCGATGCGGCGCATCGCGCGTTCGAGATCGGGGAACAGCCGCGCGAGGGTTTGTTCGTAGCCCCAGACGTGGGTGCAGGTCGGCTGACAGCAGCCGTTCGAGCCTTCCCAGCCGTAGATGTCGCCGTTGGCGATGCAGAACACGACGCCGATATGCCGGATGATGGCTGCGTTTGCGGTCAGGCAGTCCAGGAGCCACGCCGGCAGCGTGCTCTCGTAGAGGGTGCGTCGGAACAGATCGGTTTGGGCGCGCCAGGCGGCCAGGCTGGCCGACGCCTCCTTGAGAACGGCGCGCGCGTCGGGCCAGCGGGTGGCGTAGTGACACCCCATCCAGACCCCCTGGGCGTTGTACTTGTTCGGGTAATGCCAGGCCAGGAGGAACGGCACATCGAGGCGCGCCTTGGGCGCGACGGTCACGCGGGTGGCGACGGCGCCGGTGGTTGTTCGCCCCGCGGGCGTGGGGGCTCTGGGGGCGGTCTGGGTGTCCGACGGCCAGCGCCCATCCTTGGCGAAGGTGTTCCAGGCCTCAGCCCAATCGCCGATCGCCGGCGCGGTTGTCACCTCGCCTTCGAGCGCGGCGAGGGCCATCGAGCCGAATCCGGGCGCCTGGATCGACTGGCCGCGCAGCGGTTTGTACCTGGCCCCGGCCAGTTCGCAGAGGGCGGCGTAGGCGCCCTGCCGGGCCGAGACAGTCCCGGCAGCGCTCGGACGCAGGACCGGACCCGATGCAAGAACGACACGCCCCTTTCCAAGCGGGCGCACGTAGAGATTGAGTCCGCCCGCCGTGGCCTGGGACTGGGCGCCCTCGCGCAGGGTGACCCCGGCGAACGCGAGCGTGTTGGGATTCCCGGGCGCGCGGTCCGCGACCGCCCGGACCTCGGTGCAGCGGATGGGCAGGAGTTCCTCGAGCAAGGCCAGGGTGGCGAGATTGGCCGGGTGATCCGAGAACTCGATCTGATCCACATTCACGTGGCCCCAGCCGCCGGCGGCCTCGTCGACGATCTCGAGCTGAGCCGACTTGCCCGCGTGCTCGCTCACGTCCCACGACACCGGTTCGAGGCGTTCGTTTTCTTTGCCCGAAGCCCGCCGCACGACCTGGCCGCCGATGACCAGGCGCAGTTGGGTGTCCGCGTGAGACCCGCCCCCGATGAGGAAGCGGATGAAACGGCGTTCGATGGTGAACGCGCGGCTTGTCGCCTTGCCTCGCGTGCCGTCGCCCTCGAGATACGTGTTGACCAGGCCGCGTCCCGAGAAACCCGAGACCCGCTGTTGATTGGGCAGCGTGCCGCCCGCGGGCTTTGTGCCGAACGCCGTCCCGCTGAGTGTCCATTGGTCGTAGCCGTGCTCGAAGTCCTCGAAGAGGATGTCGGGGCGGCCCGAGGCGGGGCTCAGCGGTTGCCCGCCTGTGGCGGTTGCATGCTGGGCCACCAGCGGCAGCGTGGCGCCCGCAAAGACGAGCGTCGCTCCCTCCTGCACGGCGTCGCGTGCGGCCCGGAGTTGGGCGGCGGGGAAGTCGGCGGCGGGCTCCTCGATCCAGACGATCCTCGATTCGGGCGCATCCGATGCCGGCGTCTTGGCCAGGCCTTCGAGCGGTTCGACGCGCAGGTTGTCCGGGCGATCGGGCGGCGGGTTGTTCAGGGCCGCGAGATTCGAGCCGATGAACAGCCGGACCGGACGGTCCAGCGTCGCCGCGTCACCCGGCTGAGCCCGGAGGAAGAGCCCCTTCGCAGCGCCTTCAGCGCACGGTTCGTTGATGTTGCCGCCGAAGTCGGGATGCCGGTCGCCGTCGATCGGGTCGATGGCATCGTAACCGACGGCGTTTTGGAGGAACGAGGCGAGCGACACGGTCTGCGGCTGGGCGGAGCGGTTGGTGATGCGGAAGATCAGGGCGGCCACCGGAACGGAGGAGAGGGCGGTGTCCAGGGGGGCAAAGGGGCTGAACGCCTCGAGTTCGAGTTCCACCGGCAGGTCGGGCTCGATGTAGCGGAGCCGGGCGATGGGATACTCGACCGTCATCTCGATGCGCGGCACGTGCGGGGCCGCGGGGCCGCCGGCGGTCTGGAGCAGCCGGGCCACGTCGCCGACACGCACGGCGAAATGGAAGGGAACGAGCCCGTCGCGCAGGGTGTTGAACAACTGCCACATGGTGAATTGACCGTCCGAGCCGATCTCGATGTTCCCGGTGCCGATCCCGCCCAGGTGCATCCGCGCGTCGGTGTGGACGGCGGAGCGGTAGACCGCGCCGGATGCCGGCGCGGTGAGGTTTTGGGTCCAGGCCTCGAGTTCGGCCGCCGACAGCGGCGCGGGCAGCCAGGCCGGCGCGGTCAGGAGGCCTGCCGCCCCGGCGACCGTGCGCCCGAGGAACCTCCGGCGATTGACGGGATCGAATGCCGGGGCACAGGACCCGGAGCATTGGCATCGGCGCTTGTGTTGAGGAGCGCCCTCGGAAAGGTCGAGGTGGGAATTGGGGGAGTGCTTCATGATTGTGATGTGTGGTTATTCTAAAGGATCGGTCCCCGGCGTCAAACCGGCTCTCGATCGCACCCGGCGATTCTCGTTTCTCGATGCGTCTGCCGCGCCGCGAGGCTTGACCCTGATGATCGCCCGTCTCACCATGTCGGCGCAACGGGCCGCCGCGAAACCAACCACGGTGGAGAGACGTGTCGACCAAGAGTCGCGAGGGCAGCCCTGAGCGGAGACGAATCATGAGTGCAATCGACAATCAAATAAACAGGCGGCGGTTTCTCAAACGGACATTCCCGGTCGGCGCCATGCTCTTGGCGCCCCAAATCGTGGCTCCATCGGTCCTGGGCAAGGGCGGGGGCGTCGCCCCCAGCGAGCGCGTGGTGCTTGGCGGCATCGGGATTGGCGGACGCGGCTCCTACGTCCTGGGCTGTTTCCTGCAGGAGCCGGATGTGCGTTTCGTGGCAATTGCCGAAGTGAAGGCCCAGCGGCGCCAGGCGGTCAAGCAGATGGCCGACACCCGGTACGGCAACACCGACTGCGCCACCTATCGCGATCTGAGGGAGTTGCTGGCCCGGAGCGACATCGACGCGGTCCTGATCGCCACGGGCCCCAACTGGCACGCCGCGGCCTCGATGCTGGCGGCGCGGGCGGGCAAAGACGTCTACTGCGAGAAGCCGTGTGCCAAGACGATCATGGACAGTCTCGCCCTGGCAAACACGTTCCGGCGGACGGGCCGCGTGTTTCAGGCGGGCACCCAGCGGCGGAGCCTGCCGAATTTCGCGTATGCGGTGGACCTGGCCCGGCGCGGCAGGCTGGGCAAGCTCAAGACGGTCCACGCGCACCCTGCCGGACTCGACACCAAGATGAGCGGATGGCTTCCGGCTGAGACCGAACCTCCCAAGGAGGAAGTCGATTGGGATTTGTACCTGGGGCCCGCGGCGTGGCGGCCCTTCAATCGCCGGCTCCTCGACGGCTTCAACTTCGAGAAGGGCGGCGGGATGGTCGGCGGCGGCTGTCTCGAGTGGGGTTCGCACTGCGTTGACCTGTGCCAATGGGCCAACGACGCCGACGACACGGCTCCGATCGAGTACGAGCGCAAGGGCGACCGGCTCCACGCCCGCTATGCGAACGGGGTCGAGTTGGTGGTGCGCAACGACGGCTGGTTGCCGCTGGGCTCCTGCCCGGTCCGTTTCGAGGGCGAAACCGGCTGGGTCGAGACGGGCGACAACGGCGATCTGGTGGCCAGCGACGACGCCCTGCTCGCCGGCAAAAGGGTCCGAATCTCCGGCTACCCAGCCGATTTCCACGTGCGCAACTTCCTCGATTGCGTCAAGACCCGCGGTCAACCCCGCGCCAACGCCGACGTGGCCTGCTGGTCTCACATCACATGCAACGCCGCCAACATCGCGCTGTTCCTGGATCGGAAGGTCGAATACGACCCCAAGAAGAACGAGTTCATCAACGACCAGGAGGCCAACCGCCTGCGCGGGGAGGCGTGGCGCGAACCGTGGCAAGCCTGAAACAGCGCACAAACCTCGAATCGACAATGCCATTTCACAAGACTATGAAACACCACATCTCCCGAGTCGCGCAGCTCCTCAGTCTCGCCCTGTTTGCGGCCAGCGCCATCGCTCTCGGCCCGGCACGCGCGGCCACGTTGGACCTCGATGCGCCTGCCGCCGAGCGCGAGCAGAAGCTCATCGCGCTGATCAAGTCCGACGCACAGCCTGCCGATAAGGCGCTCGCCCTCAAGCAGTTGGCCATTTGCGGCTCAGCCGACGCCGTCCCGGCCCTGGCTGGCTTTCTCGGAAGCGAGGAGTTCTCGACTTGGGCCCGGATCGCCCTCGAGGTCATTCCAGGTCCGGCCCCCGATGAAGCCTTGCGCGCCGCTCTCACGACCGTCCAGGGCCGGCCCCTGATCGGCGTCATCAGTTCGATCGGCGTCCGGCGCGATCCAAAGGCCGCCTATCCCCTCATCACCAAACTGAGACACCCCGACGCCCAGGTCGTGTCGGCAGCGGCCATCGCTCTGGGACATATTGGAGGCGACTCCGCGGCCCGGGGCCTCGAAATCGCCCTGGCCGAGACCAGCGGCGCCACGCGCTCGACCGTCGCTGAGGGCTGTATTCTGTGCGCCGAACGCTGGCTCGCCGAGGGCCAGGCGGCCAAGGCCATGGCGCTCTATGACACAGTGCGCAAGGCGGATGTGCCCCAACAGCGGGTGGCCGAGGCAACGCGCGGCGCGATTCTAGCCCGCGGTTCGGACGGCACGGCGCTTCTGCTCGAACAACTGCGATCGCCCGACAAGGCCATCTACAGCGTCGGCCTGCGCGCGGCGCGCGAACTGCCGGGAACCCAGGTCACCGACGCCCTGGCATCCGCCGTGAAACAACTCGCTCCGGACAGGCAGTGGCGGGTGCTGCTCGCGCTGGCCGATCGCCGCGATGCTGCCGTGCTGCCGGCGGTCAAAGCGTTCGCCAAGGACGGCCCCGCCGAACTGCGAGTGACCGCTCTGAACGTGCTCGAACACATCGGCGACACCTCGTGCATCCCGCTGCTCATCGACGCGGCCACGCTTGACGACCGGGCCGTTGCTCAAGCCGCCAAAGCCTCCCTGGCCAGCCTTCACACCGGGAATGTCGATGCCGAGCTGCTGCGCCTCCTGCCACAAGCCGCCGGCAAACAACGCCAGGTCCTCGTCGAGACCGCGTCCGCACGGCGCATCGAGTCGGCGGTCCCGTCCGTTTTGCGCTATGCCACCGACGCCGATGCGGGTCTGCGCAAGGCAGCGTTCGATGCGCTCGCCGCTCTGGGCGGCCCGAAGGAAATGGGCGCCGTCGTTGACTTGCTCAAGTCGGCCACCCCGCAGGACCGCGACGCCCTCGAACAGGCCCTGCTGGCGATCAGCGGGCGGAGCGGCGCGGCCTCGGCGCCGACGCTCATGCCCTTGGCCGGCCACAACGACCCCTCGCTCCGGGCCGTGGGCCTCCATGCCCTCGCGGCCGTCGGCGGTCCCGAGGCCCTCGCGGCGGTGAGAAAGGCCGTGGACGACCAGGAACCATCCGTGCAGGACGACGCGGTGCGGACCCTGTCGACGTGGCCGAACAACTGGCCTGACGACAACGGTGTTGCCGAGCCATTGTTGGCGTTGGCGAAGTCGGGTCGCAAACCGATGCACCAGGCGCTCGGGCTCCGCGGCTATCTCCAATACCTCCAGGGGACAAAACACCTCGGGAACGACGAGAAGCTGGCGAAGGTGAGTGAGGCGATGCCGCTGATGAAATCGCCTGACCAGAAACAACTCGCCGCGGCCGTGCTCGGGGCCATCCCGGTGCCGGGGGCGATCGACATGCTGGTGGGGTTCGCGGGCGATGCGGACACGGCCGAGGCCGCGTGCTCCGCGTTGACCGCCCTGGCGGTGAAGAACGCCCCCGAGTTCACCAAGGACCAGCGCCGCAAGGCCTTGCAGACCGTCCTCGATAAGTCCAAGAACGACGGCACGCGCAAGCGCGCCGACGAAGCGCTGAAGAAAATCCAGTAGACAGCGCCAGACCTCCGACTCATACACCGATTCGATGCCGCGATGGCGACATCGAATCGGCTTTTTCTTTCTGGCGCCAACCCGCCGTTCGAGGGGCGGGGAGGTGAGCCGATCAGGCCCCCATCTGGCTCTCGCCGCGGCGCGGCGACCGCTCGGGACGCTCTTCGCGCGGCCGGGCGATGTTCACAGTCAGTTGGCGGCCTTGAAACTCCTTGTCGTGAAAGAGCTCGACGGCCTTGTTGGCCTCCTCCGCGGTCGAGAACTCGACGAATGCGAAGCCGCGTGACTTGCCGGTGTACTTGTCCTGCATCAGGTTGCAGGAGGTGACCACACCGGCCTGCCCGAAATAGTCTTGCAGGTCGTTTTCGAGAGTATGATAGGAGAGGTTACCGACGAACAGTCTGCTCGCGTTGCTCATAATGGGTATAAACCGCTCAAAGAAAACAGGGGGGACTGCACTCGCAGGATCACCGAAGCCCACTTGGATTTTATGCGGACATCTGTCACACCGACACGACTAATTCTTTGCGCAAGGCGCACCGTAGCAAAATCAAACGGGGCGTCAACCAGAGAATTGCAACTCAAAAAAGGTTGAGTAATTGGCAAAAAGGGTGAAGCCCGCCCCAATCGCCTCTTCTTACGGTTCAGCGATGCCACTGTCGATCCGGGTTTCTCACCAGCGGACCGCTGTGCGCCATCGCAGTTCCGGTGCCTCTCCAGCCGACTGCGAGAAGGTGCTTCGTTTGCCTTTCTTCGCCCGCGCGCAATCCCAACCGCCGCGGCTCAGGTCACAGCCGCCCCGATAAGCCCTATGCACGACCGGAGGGTGGCCTTCCTTTATTCGCCCGAGATCGAAGGCCTGGCCTATCCGCCGGACTGCCCCTTCAAGACGCAACGCGCCGGGCTCACCCGCCAGCGCCTGCTCTCCTTCGGCCTCCTGGGGGGGAGCGACGGATTCGAGGTCCCGACGCGCCAGGCGACGCGCCCCGAACTCGAGGCCTTTCACCACCCTGCCTATCTGGATCAACTCGAGCGGGCAGCCGGCGGCGACCTGACGGTCGAGGGGTTCCAAATGGGGCTGGGCGGATCGGACACGCCGGTGTTTCGGGGCCTGTTCGAGTACGGGCGCTGGGCCTGCGGGGCCGGGCTCGATGCGGCGGACCTCCTCATCGCCGGCAAGGCGACGGTCGCCTTCAACCTGCTCGGAGGGTTCCACCATGCCATGCCGGCTCGGGCGGGCGGTTTCTGCTACCTCAACGACGTCGTCCTCGCCTGCGAACGCCTGGCCGCATCCGGTCGGCGCGTGGCGTATCTGGACCTGGACGCCCATCATGGCGACGGTGTGCAGGAGGCCTTTTATCGGCGCTGCGACGTTCTCACGCTCTCGATCCACGAGAGCGGGCGCACGCTCTATCCGTGGGGCGGCTTCGAGTCGGAGATCGGCGAAGGACCCGGCCTGGGCTACAATGTGAATGTGCCATTGCCTGCCGGGACGTACGACGAG
>DAOOQY010000024.1:0-14157 GCA_035389025.1 Verrucomicrobiota bacterium | reverse complement strand
GGACCGTCGAAAGACAAAGTTACACTCTCGAAGGTACTGGCGACATATTCCCGATGTTCAGCGGACATCACCCCGTTGGTCGCGATCGCAAACCTCACCCCGGGATGCTCGTTATCTTGCGCCAGTCCGCGGGCATATTCGACCGCTCCGACCAGTTCAGGCCAGGCCAGAGTTGGTTCGCCGCCCCCATGGAAGCCCACTTGAGCGGGGAACCCCGTGCGACGGGCGTTGTTCATGACCCAGTTGATGGCCGAGCGGTAGACCGCCGGGGACATGTCAGTCGCCGCGAATTCTCCGGCTCGCGCGTAACAATAGAGGCAGCGCAAATTGCATCGGTTGGTGAGAAACAGGGTGGCGGCAGTGGGATGAAAATGCCGATCAACTGGAAGGGCGACCGGAGGAGGTGGCGAGTGCAACCACTGCAATCCCCCGAAGCGAGTGACAACCTCAGGGCTGACCACCCCAATGTCACCCGTTTCGAGGTAGTCTCGCAACTGGCTCACACACTGCGCGTTAGCATGAATGATGCGCCCAGCCAGCGGCGAGTACACAATGAACCCGTCCTTGTAAGGCAGGGCGAATACCTCAGCGTTGATGCCGGCACCCATGCGGCTAGCTCATCTGGGGATCGTTGGCGCTAATGCGCGGATGGTAACTGCCACCCGGCCGCGGCGTGGGAAAATTCCCGGCCGGAACAACGTACCCACCCGCCGCCAGCACACCGGTTTTCAGCAAACTCGCAACGAAGTCGGTGGCTTCCTGTGGCGCGCGCTTGGTCTCAGCCGCATAGGCTTGGGCGACTTGGGTGACGGGGCTGGTGCCGTCGCACAGCCGCCATACAAAACGGCCAGCGGAGTTGAAACGGTAGCCGACAAATCGCTTGCCGTCCTTGTAGGTCCAAACCACCGCGCCGTCGTCCGGCGTGCCCCAAGCCCGGTAGGCCGGGTTATGACTCGGGTGAATCGGCAATCCACATCGCTTCGCAGATCCGGACGATGGTGCCGATCTGGACTTCTGCAACAACGCCACTGCACCGCCTCCGGCTACGACTACTGCGCCCGCGCCTCCCATCCAGAGCAGCAACTGGCGCCGAGTTACGCGCGAGATCGCCGGTTTGGGATCTTCCTTTCCTGCTGGTTTCCTGTCTTTCTGGTTTCTTTTCATACTTGGCCTTTCACTTAATTGATGAGTAATTCCATTGCCCGCGACTGCCGCCCGATGAATTCGACGGCTTCAGCAATCACTCCCGCACCGGTTGGCCCCATTGCATGCAGCACGAGCAAGCTGATCCTTGCATTGTGGCTCTGACGGAGATATTCGGCGCGCTGCGCGCGAACAAAAGGTACAAGGAATCCCTTCACCCCGGCATACACGGCGGCACCAGTTCCGTCCAACACCCCCGCCACGCTGCCCGTCAAGATGAGGTGCGGGCCCGCGTCAATGCACGAGGGAGCACAAGTCCTGCTAAAAATGATGTTGTTGCGAACATTCGCGTCGATCATCTCCTCGATAGCTTCCGGTGGTAGTTTCCAAAGCGGCTCGGCATAGCCCCAGCCGCAGGCCGACCAGATCGCATCCGGGTCGGTCTCTCTTATGAGCTGCTTAACCCGCTCCTGCCCGGCCTCACCTGCAAGATCCACGGCCTCCAGGGGGAATTCCTTCTGCTCAGCAGCTTTCTCTGGATTGCGGCACAAACCCCAGACCTGATGCCCGCGCTTCACGAGGGCCAACGCTACGGCCTGCCCCAAGCCGCTGCCTCGGCCCTTCGTTGCGCCATAAATCAGAAACTTCATTGTTGCATAAAAGTTCTTCTGCGTCGCAGGCTCCTGCGACGGCTTTTCCGACACACTGCCATTTTTGATGAATATCAGAATTCTGGCTAGTCGGCTGTTTGGCATACACCTCCCGCGCAAGGGCCTGCGAGGTTGGTGATTGCGTTTAGGGCCGCTGGGGGCTGGCGGAGAGTTTATGCGCGCAACAGAGACCGGCTTGGTGACGGCGGCAGATGGGTGGCAGGACGCCGGTTTCGGCAATGGTGAGGGCGATCAATTGCTCGATGACCCGGAGGACTAATTCGGTGCGTGTGGTGACGTTGAGCTTCTTGAAAAGGCGGTTGAGGTGCGTGTGCGCGGTGTGCTCGTGCATGCTGAGGCGGCTGGCGACCTGTTTTTGCGTGAGGTTGTCGAAGACGCCCTGAACAATTTGCAGCTCACGCGGGGTGATGCGCAGCGCCGTGGCGATTTCGGACCAGGCGTGGTCGCTGAGGATTGCTGCGCCGCGCAATTTCTTGTGCTCGGCGCGTTTTGGTTTCGTTCCCATGGTGCCCGCTTGACTGACCAGCCACGGGAACAAAAGGGGCGCGAACTCAACACGCCCCGTCAGAGGCACCGCGAAGCGCCTTCACAGCAAGCGTGCCAAGCCGCGCCCGAGTGGGCGCGGCTCCGGTTGGTCGCTGTGAGGCCAGGAAAATTCGCGGTTTTCTGACGGCCCGTAGCCGAAGCTACGCGAAATGGTTATTTGGCTGTTTACATCATCGTTGCAAAATCTCTACTGACATGACGCTCCGGTCATGCTGGGCGACAGTATGGGGATGGGGGAGGGGCAAGGGAAAGCATTTTCCTGAGGGCGGCGTCGGACGGGTGGGAACTGGTGGGACAGATGGGACAAATGGACGATGGCGGAGGGCTCGCGAGACCGGTGATCGTCGCGGCTGGGGTTGTTGTTGCCGTTTATTGGCCTTGTGGTGGGAAGGGGGGCGGGGGCACGCGTGAACCGTGAAGCCTGAAGTGGGATGCGTGAGGTGGGCTGGTCTTGTCGGCTCCCGGTAGTCAGATGCCGCAGCCTTGCGCCGGGCCCGGCATCACGGAACGTCGGCCAGGGGGACTATCGGCCAGTCCGGCCAGCCGGGCGGGAACCAGCCCCAATCATCGAACCAGCCGAAGGGCATCACTACCTCTGTGTAGTCCTTCTTAGCAACAGTCACTTGAGCGGGAGGCCCGGCAAGCTCCCCGTACAACCATTCTCCGTTGAAGAGGATCCCCAGAGGAATAAAAGGCGTCAAACGATAACTACCCGGCTTCAATGCGACACGGAAGGAACCGCTCGCATCAGTCTCCAGCGTCGCGACTGTCTTGCCAGAATCGCTGACAATTCTGACCCAACACTGAACCGGCGTCTCTGCGTTCGGGGACCACGTGCCCCAAACCACTTGCCCGGCAATACCCGATTGATGATGGCCCTCGGCGCGTGCCGCAGCCTGCGGCAAGCAGGCAACGAGTAGGGCGAAGCCGAGGGCTGCCAGTCCCGGCTTCAGCGTTTGGAATTTATGTCTCATGGTTTCTCTTGTCGTGTATTGCTCGACGTGCGCCAGGGGTCCACCGCGTTATTGGAGCGGATTCGACTTGCGCCGGCGAAGCAACCAGAACAGGGTGCCGCCAACGGTCAGCAAGGCGGAAGCGGATGGCTCGGGGATTGCGCCGGCAGCAATTGACAGACCAGCGAGGGTTTCCCAAGCCCAAGCGTTAATCGCTCCGAAGGGCGCGTCAGAAGCGATTGAGAGGGATACCCATCCGTAGTGCGTAGCTCCTGCGCTCTGGAACTCCACGCCCATGTATGCGTATTGGCCGGCGAACGCGCCGGAGCACCCCGCATCGAAGCATTGAATCAGGGTGTTGAAGTCAGAGTCGTATGGAACACCAGGTAGGCGTCCGAGCCATTGCAATGAGCCGGCTCCACTTCCAGCTCCAATAACAAAACCGGCGGGGACTGGGGCTACGCTACCGCCGATGTTGGGCGGTGGATCCAACCAGGTTAGAATCCTGCCATCCCCTTCAGGCCGGACTCCGATGAAGTGAAAGTCATAAGCGAAGGTGAAGTCCGTAGTGCCGTCGCCATTCAGGTCCAATGGGTAGTACTCAGCGAAGAACTCGGTGTGCAGGAGTATTGGGGCGGTTGGCTCGAAAAACTGAATGGTCCCTTGGGCCATGGACGGCTGAATCCAACTCAGCAAGAGTAAACCAGGGGCGATGATTCGAGCAAGGCGGCTCACGTTTGTTCCTTACCGCATTATTGCTGTCGGCGCAACCGCCAGAACTGCATGGGCTGGTTGACGTTCACCAGTACGGCGTTCGTGACGCCGTCAGCCTTCACGGTGGCGTTGGTCTGCCAAGCGGTGAGATTGGTCGAATTCAACAGGTAGAAGTACGCGCCGGGGTCTGCCGTGAACGTCAGTAACACCTGCGTGACGGATGGATTGGCGACGATCGAAGTGAAGGCTGGCGCGACCGGTGAGTCCCCCGAGGTTAGAACGGAAACCCACTGGGTGGATGGCGCTAATCCGCCGGGCAGGCCGCCGGAGTGCGAAACTACGACGCGGTAGCGGCCCGCTGTGGGAGTGGCTAGGTACACCTGCTCGACGTTGTTGCGGTTGTCCACGCCCGTTGTCGCGGCGGCGTTGCGGGCTGATTCGTTCTTGTTCGTCAGGTCGGGGTTAAGAATCCAGGGAAAATACTGGTTGGTGGCGCCGACCCGTTCGAGGCGCAGGTCGAGGTTGTTAACCAACACTGGCGTGACCGGATCAACGGTTACGTTGGTGAGTTGCGGTCCGGCGGGATCGCTCCAGGTCGCCGTGACCTTGAATGGAACGCTGTCCACATCAACCTCCCAAGCGTTGGTTTGTCGAACATTCAATGGGAATTCTTTGATATGTGTTCCCCGGCCGTGCTGCTGGTCGCGATCAACCTGTGCGACGGCCGATGCGGCGTTGAACAGCCCATAGCCCATCTGGTAGTCCGGGCCCGGGCTGCCAACATCGTCCGCGGTGTGGATTGCCAGTGCCTTCCAGGTTGAGCCACGCCAGGCATCGAGATTGGGATCGAGGTTCGGGAAAAGCTGAGCGCGTCGCTGCATGGCCAGGCCGAGGCCGCCACACACGGCGGGCGAGGCGAAACTTGTGCCGGATTGAAACAGGTAGTATCCGTTCGTCGCGTTGTTCGCAGGCGTGTAGATGCCGAAGGTGCGGAGCGTGGAATTGCTTTGGCCCACGGCCACCACCTCGGGCTTGATGCGCCCGTCATCCGTCGGGCCGGAGCCACTGAAAGGCGCGAGCACGACAGTAGCGTTGGTTGCGAAGCCCATGCCGGCTGCCGAGTACACATCTCGGACGGCTCCGACGGTGAGAACATTCTTCGCCGTGCCGGGCGCGAGCACAGTGTCGTAACCGCCATTTGTACCGTCACCGTTGATCCAGACGCGCGAGTTGGCCGGCGGGTTGTCCACGCGGGTCCAGTCGTACTGGTTCGTGCCGGATTTGTAGTAGTAAGTTGTCGGGCCGCCGGGGCCGATTAATCTGTCATTGCCGGCCGCGTAAACCATCAGGTGGCGGGTCGCATTCGTTGAGAGAAGGGAGTCGATGTCCACACATCCCGAGCCATCGGGAACATACGGTGCTCCGGGATAATAATACCCGAACTTCCATTCCTCCGCGAATGACAAGCTGCCACGCCAGGTCCAGGCGTTCGTGACCGTGTTTGTGGCACTGGTCTGAAGCGTTTGCCGAAGCCAGCCGCCGCTGTAACCCCACGAGTCGTTTGCCAGCCGAAGCGGTTGGCCAGTGACTGAGCCGGCGGCGGCGCTCAGCCGCTCCGGTATGAGGTTCTTGGTGTCGTAAGCGTTGATTGTCGCTTCGTAGGCGACCCCGCGCAGCAACCGGGCCGGCTGCCCGTTCAGGGTGAACTGTAGCACGCCACCCGCAGCCATTGTTCCGGCGACTCCGGTCGCGTGGCCGTCGCTGGCAATTGAATTGGTGGCACTGTTGTCCACTTGTCGCACGCGATTGCCAAATTCAGTGTGGTTTGTCAAAACCCCGCCATCCGTTTCCCAAAGACCGAGGGTGACGTTTGTGCCTGTCAGGTTTCGCCCGGTGGACGACTGTGCCCACGGCGCGGTGTTCGTCGGCCAGAGCTCATCCGCACTGATGCTCGCTGCGGCGAACAGATTCTGGCTTGAGTAATAAACGGGCTCGCCGCCGACTTGTCCGCCGAGAATCTCCTTCGATCCGTCCTCGCGCACGCGCACGCGCTCGACACCAAGCAGCGCTGCAATAGCATCCAGTTCCGCCTCGACGTTCGGTATCTCGGCTTCGGCTTGCTGTGCTGCATTCGTCAGGGCAGACAGCTCCGCCTGTGCAGTGGCCCGTGCGTCGGGTGCTTCGGCGTCCTCCGGCTCGCCGAGGGACCGCATGAAGGGCTGGGCTGCATCAAGGATTTGCTGCCATTGATTCTCAGCGAAAGCCGCAGCGGCAGCCTGTTGCGCCTGCATGGCTGCCGGGTTGCTGGCGAGTGCTCTGGCCCGTTCTTGGGCGGCCTGGCGGGCTTTTCGGGCGGCGGCCTGCTCGGGGGTGTCGGGGATGCCGGTGTCATCCACGACGTAAACGCCCTTCTCCACCTCCACCACCTCCAATTCCGGGTGAGGGTTGAAAGGCAACGGGGGAAGGTCGGGATCCTTGGCGGAGTGGAAGGAGCCGTGTACCGGGGTTCTCTGGTCTGCCGCTTGGATGCTGGCAGCCAGACTGAGGGCAAGCGCGACGATGAATGACCAGGTGGCGAGTGTAACCCTTCCTTGTGTAGATGAGTTCATAGGTTCTATCTGTTTTGTTTATGCGTAACTAATTTCCCAATGGCTCTCGTTCAGCGAGACTGATATGGACCCGTCCGGGAGCGAGCGCAAGCGTAGAATGTCAAAATAAATGGTTCTTCACGGAATTCCGGGGAAGGCCTGACGAATTTTGAGGAAGAAGTAGTCGTCATCGCGGAAGCCATAGGCGGCGCGTTTGATGACTTTGATCTTGTTGTTGATGCCTTCGAGCAGGCTGGTGTGTAGGGGCCAGCGGCAGTGGGCCAAGATGCCCGCGAGCTTGTCCTTGAGGTTGCGGGCGAACTTCTTGAGCGGCTCGATGCCGCTGCGCAGGGCCCGGCTATACCATTCCTTCCAGAAGCGTTTCGCGGCTCCTTCGTAGCTGTAGTCCCAGAGGTGTTTGAGGTCATCCTTGAGCACATAGACCGTGGCCAGGGCGCGGTTGGCGTTGAGCAGTTCGGTGAGTTTGACCCGGTCCTCCTTGTCGATGTTTTCGCGGTTGCGCAGCAGCAACCAACGGGCACCCTTGACCACCGCGCGGGCGGGTTTGTCCTGTCGCAGCCGGTTGGCTTCGTCCACGCGCACTCGGTCCACGACTTCCCGTCCGTATTTGACGGCCACATGGAAGAGGTCGTAAACGATCTCGGCTTGCGGGCACTGGAAACGCACCTCCTCGGCGTAAGCCTCGCTCATATCCATGGCCACCGCTCGCAGGCGGGCGCGGCCTTCCAGGCCCAGGGCGGCAAAGAAAGGGCGGATATCCTCGCGCCCGCGCCCGCGACAAACCCAGAGCACCTGCTTGCGATAAGGCTCGACAATGATGGTGGCATACCGGTGCCCCTTCTGAATGGCGAACTCATCCAAGGCGATCACCTCCACGGTCGAGAGGTCCACCGGCCCGAGGGTTTCCTCCAGATAGCGCTTATCGATCTCTTTGACGGTGCCCCAATGTAGACCGAAGTAGTCGGCAACGTGTTGGAGTGGCAGCCCCGGGCCAGCCGTGCCACGCTCTCGGCCAGACGCCGGGTGACCCGTTGGTAGCGCCCCAACCAGTCCAGATGTTCCAGCTTGGGCCCGCAGCGCGGACAGGCCAGCCGGCAGCGGTGGACCAGCAACTGCACCGGTGTGCCCAGCAGCGGCAGGTCCCGAATCCACCGCTCCTCCGTGTCATGCACGGCTTCCACGCACTGCTGGCAGCCGCTACAGCGCTTGGTGCGGTCCAGCCGGGGCAACAGCTCCAGCCAGACTTCTTCCGGACGCTCTCCGTCCACAGGCAGACGCCCCACTGTGCCCAATTCATAGCCTTTCCAGCCTCCGAGCAGTTCGGCAAGCTCTGCGCGGGTCAACGGTGGCGGACTATTGTCCGCAGTCGGTATCGTTTTCACCCGGCCAGCCTATACGGCTCGCCGTTGACCTCCACCCCCTCCCCGGAATTCCGTGAAGAACCAAATAAATAGGGGTGGTGGGATGATCAGGGGGGAGGGTCCAACGGGACGGGTCCGATGGCAGACGGCAAGAGGGGGAAGCAGGGACTCGTCACGTCGTCTCCTACAATATTAGGTGAGCTTTACCAAGCGGGAGGTAATATTGTTTTTGGGTTGGACTGCAAATGTCCAAGGGGGTTGGGTAAGATGTTGGGCATGAATATTGTCAATCAGCGTGAAATCATCAAACGAATGGGGGAAGCGGGACTGCTCGCCCCTGAGAGGCTGCGGGAGTTGGTGGCAGCGCCGGTGTTCGTATGGCCGTTGCCGGAGAAGGCGCGAGAGCGCAGCGCGGAGGAGATGGAGTTTATCAAGACAGTGGTGCTGGAGCCGGGGACGGAGATGCCGAGGCTGCTGCCGTTTCCGGCGTTCCGGGTGGCGACGCAGTTGGGGTTCGACCTGTGGTGGCACAGGGGGACACGGGCGCTGACGTGCGTGAGATACATAGCCCCGGGGGGGAAGTACAGCGCGGGGCTAAAGGCCGGCGCGGTCACCTTGCATGAGTACCGATGGAAGAGGCCGGAGTCGGCAGCGGAGGGGGGCAACGCGCGGGGGGAGCGCTTGGAGGGGCGTCTGGCGGCGTGGGTTGATTGGAAGCGGGTGGACGAGGAAGCGATGGGGAGGAGCCACCGGGAGGATGACAAGGGATTCCGGGCGGTCTTCCTGGACCCGCTGCACGATTTGCAATCGTTTCTCTTCGATATCGAGTACCCCGGCAACGTGGTCCTGGGCGTGGGGCCGGCGGAGAAGCCGGGCAAGAGCGTGGAGTGGCGGCAGGCGCGGACGCACTATTGTATTCTGCGGCGAGGCGATGCGCGGGCGTGCCGGCGGGAGGCGACCGGGCCGAGCGAGGAGCAGACGGCGCGGGCGGCGCATTGGCGGAAGGCGCATTTTCGCCGGCTGCGGAGCGAGGTGTTCACGCAGAAGCGGGGGCAGCTCGTGGCAGTGCGACATGCCTGGGTGGGGCCGCGGGAGTGGGAAGGGGAAGATGGGAAGGTTTACCGGGTGGTGAATTTTGAGGGAGGGCGTTCGACAGAGGGAAAGGCAACCGAAGGGGTTTAGCCGGGGAGGCCGGGGGCATAGGGCTAGCTCCCGGGTGACGCTGCCCACTGTCAGGCTGCAGGGCGCGGGGGTGTTTGGAAAAAGGCCCGCAGGGTTCTCTCCGCCCGCTTTCGCGCCTCGTACCAGTCGGGCAGTTTTGCGTACAAGCCTTCGCGCATGTACTGCTGCGTGTACGCCTGAGCTTGCGGGGCCGGGAACCGCTGGAGGAGGCGATAGGCCCCCAGCGCCCTCAGATCGGCGGCGACCTCACGCGCCTGTGACTTACCGCGCCGCTCGACTGGCGGCCGAGGCCGGGTTTTGCGCAGCCAGGCCTGAAACTCCTTGAGCAGGCGCCCGTCCGAGGCGTCCCACTCTATCTCGAATGCGTATGCCTCTTCGCCAATGCCCGGCAGCTCCTTGATCGGCAGAGGGCGCAAGCCCCAGGTGTCGTCAGCCTCATATGGACCCAGTTCCTCAGCCCAGTAATCGTCACACCAATCCTGCCATGCGCCGAAATCGAAAGCGCATCTCAGGAAAGGCGTTGCGGGGAATTCGGGCGGGAGCCACAGGTCAACGGCTGGGGGAAGGTCCCAGTCGTATTCTTCGCTCAGTCCAGCCTCATCCAGAAACTTCTCAAACTCTTCATCGGTTTCCTGCGCGCCCTGGACGACCGGAGCGTGGAGATGCCAAATGCCCCACTCGTCGTGATCGTCCTCTTTTCGGCGCTTGAACTTCTCCAGGGCCCACGGCGACTCCCGGGCATATTCGTAGGCGAAACAGAGGCTGAGCTGGTCCGTCGGGCATTTCCCGAAATCCCACTCCTCCCGCGCGAGCGGCGCCAGCTTGGGCCGCGGGCCAGGCCGCTTTGTCTTTCGGGGCCGGTCGTTCATCTTCACCGCTTCATGCAGACGCAAAATCCGCGTTGCGGCAAGCCCGAAAGGAAGCCGACAGGATGACGTTCCACTAGCCGCAAAAGAAATTTATTTAAGGGGGATAGGCCAGGGACAAAGAGTGCGTCAAGGTGGCGGCCGTGCAGAAGCCCGGTGAAAGCAAACTGAGCCCGGGGTGCTGGCGGGTGAGAGCATGGCAAGAAATAAGATGAAACATTTTTTTCGCATGGACGGGGACAAAAGGGGTGCTGTTTTCGCACTGGTTCGCATGAGGGTCCGGAGCCGGGCGGGAGTGGAAAAAAGATCGGGTATAACGGGTGCGGGCGACGCGCGTTGGGCGCGTTGACTGACGAGCATTAGTAACGAACGATGCAGGCTGCGATCTCAAGTGAATTGCTGACGCGACTGTTCCGGGCAAGCCCGGAGCAGATGGCGGCCGTTGAGCGTGTCCTGATTGGTGGAAGAGTGGAAATTGGGAAATGGGAAAACAGAAACGGGGCGCGGTTGGAAGGGCGTCAAGGGGTTTGTGAAAGAAATTTCTTCCCGGTGCTTCCCGGTAACGTACCCGTGCTTCCCGATGCTTCCTGGTCGGGGTTGGAGCCGGGGCTGGAGCGCGAAAAGGGCGTGTTATGGTCGCCGCGTGCCTGTGAACGCAACACATCCCGGGACCAGCGACCGCCAACCGAGCGACGGGGGCGGGCGACAGGCGCGGGGTTGGCCGCTGGGCGGTGGCGGGTTGACTTCAGACGTGGGTAAATGAACGCCACCGTCTCAACTGATTTTCTGCTGCGGGTTGCCCAGGCGACACCGGGGCAGGTGGCGGCATTTGACCGCTTTCTCCAGGCGTCGCCGGAACAACAGGCGGCCATTGAGACGATCCTGGCAGGATGCGGAGCGGAGAATGGCAGTTCGAAGGACGCGGAAAACACGGAGCAGAGGGGGGAAAACCAAGGACAGAGGGCAGCGGTCAGAGGTGAGAGGGGGTTCAGTTATCAGTCATCAGTGATCAGTAACGAGTCATCGGTGGCCAGTGGCGAGGGAGGAATGGCCATGCCGGCGGAGCAGATGGTGCCGGTGGTGGCTGCGGCAGCGGTGGTGAAGGGGGTGGAGGCAGCGGGGGCAATGGAGAATGGCCTGGTGTCGGCGCTGCTGCGGATTGAGCAAAAGGTGGATGGGCTGATTGCATCCGGGCAGTTGCCGGAGAAGAAGAAGCCACTGGGTGAGGCGGAGCGTTTGCAGGTGTTCCGGTTGTTTGGAGAGCTGCTGGCAATGGGGACGGAACTGACGGCGCCGCCGGCGCGGGTGTTCGACCTGATGGTTTTCAAGAAGCTGGCCAAGGCGGAAGCGGCCGTGGCGTGCAAATGCGCGGCGTCGCTGATTACCAGGCGGGTGGCAACGATCGAGGGGCATTTCGGCATGCCGATTGAGGAGCTGCGGACGTATGCCTCCGATATTAAGGAGCGCCAGAGCACGGTTAAGGGCGACCGCTATGCCAAGAAGAAGCATGGGGCCGTGAGGGATGGGCGGGAGCAGTACGAAGACAGGGAACAGCCGAGCCTGAGGGAAGATGATGACGGCTATTTGCCGGAAGAGAGGCAAAGCAGTGATTGATTCGTGAAGTCTTTGTGAAGTCTTCACACGCTTGAAAGCGCCTGTGTTTACGGGCGCTTTCGCATTTCCGGGGAAGTGATTCGTGAAGTCCTTCAACTGTATAGGGCCTTTCGCATGAAGCGGTGGGCCGAAGACGAAAATGTTGAAGACGAAGAACAACAGAGGCCAGGCGATGCGCGGCGCGCGGCGTCGGCTGGGCCTGACCCAACTGGACCTGGCACAGCGCGTCGGATGCACGGAATCGCAGGTCACCAAGATCGAGACGGGCCGGGCGACACCGGAGCAGAGCCTCAAGGAGGCGATTGCCCGTGAGCTGGGCGTCCAGACCTGGGAGGTGGGCCAGTGAAAGACCCGAACACCCAAACCCATAACCCGAATGACCGCTTGATGCGATTCCTCCAGGCGACACCGGAACAGCAGGCGGCCATTGATCGCATCCTGGAGGGGCGGTTAGCACCGCAGCCGCCTGCACCGGAGCCGCCCAAGGGGCCCCTGCTGATGATGATCAAGGATGCGGCGGTGTTGCTGGGCGTTCACCGCGCCACGATCTGGCGGTTGTTGAGGGCCGGGCGACTTGAGCCGGTGATGCTGCTCGGGGCTGTGCGGGTCCGGCGCGCTGATGTGGAGGGCATTGCTGCCGGCCACCAACCGGCTGACGCGCGAAAGCCGAAAGCCGAAGGGCGAAGCCCGAAGGCGAGCAAGGAGGTAGCGCGATGAAGCCGACGAAGACGGATTTGCGGGTGGTGCGGTGCGCGGAGCGGTTGGCGGAGTGGAACGCGGGCCGACAGGGAGAGGAAGGCGGGGATGATTGCCCTTGTCGAGCGGTCGTTACGCGGGAGGGGTTGGCTGGGGTGTTGGTGGTTTCGGTTCGGACCGTGGATGAGATGGTCGCCAAGGGAGAGATCACGCCGATGCGCCCCGGGGGTGTGCTGGTGCGGTTCTACTTGCCGGCTGTGCTCCGGCAGTTGACCGCGGCTGCGGTGGCCCGGCTGGAAAAGATGAAAGGGGGGCTATGAACTCACGAGAGAAAGGCAAGAGGGGCGAGCGCCAATGGCGCGATGAATTACGGGCCAACGGGTACGCAGCCAGGCGGGGGCAGCAATTCAGCGGCAGCCCCGACAGCCCGGATGTGATTTGCGACGGGCTCCCGTGGGCTCACTTCGAGGTGAAGCTCGTTGAGCGCCTCGACATCTACGCGGCCATGGAGCAGGCCCGGCGCGATTGCGGCGGGCGGGCCCCGCTCGTGGCGCATCGCCGGAATTACTGGCCGTGGCTGGTGACGATGGATGCCGAGCGGTTCTACCGGCTGCTGAAGCAGGACCTGACAGGGCAATGGGCGGAGCGGATGGCGAGCGGGTCGCCTGCTGCCGTATTTGCCGGGCTGCCGTGGGCCTTCGGCCAGGTCCACGAGGGCCGACGCCTCAACATTCACGAGGCGATGTGGGAATGCGGATGGCGGAACGCAGAGCGCGGAGCCCAGCGGGTGCCGGTTGTTGCGCATCGCCGCCCGGGCGGTCGCTGGCTCATCACCATGACGGCCAATTCATTTTTCGATTTCCTCCGCGGTGTGTTGCCGCCGGAGGGGAAGAAGCAAACAAAGCAAACAAAGTAAACGGAGCATTCACATTATGCGTATCAAAACAGGTAGCGGGAACTTCCAACCTTGCCCGGAATATAACGGGTCGGCGGTCTGCGTGGACGTTACCCCTCTCAAGACGGTGCAGACTCAGTTCGGACCGAAGGACAAGTTCCGGTTCGTGTACGAGACCGGCCAGACCAAAGACGACGGCACGCCCTGGTGCGTGTGGTCCGCGCCGTTCACACCGTCGTATCACGAGAACTCGGCCCTGCGGCCGTTCCTGCGGAAGTGGCTGGGCCGCGAGCTGACGGCGGAGGAGCTGAAAACCTTCGACACAGAGGACATGCTCGGCAAGACGGCCCACATCACGGTGATCCACGAGCACAGCGACGGCGAGGTTTACGCGAATATCGCGTTGATCCAGCCGGACAAGTCGGCGGAGCCGCTCAAGCCGTCGGGCAAGTTCGTCCGAATGAAGGACCGGCCGCCGAAGGACGGCAACGGTTATCGCCGCGCCGAGCAGGCGAGCGGCGGCAACGGCGACCTGGGCGCGACCAAGATCCACGTCGGCAAGTGCAAGGGCCTGGAGGTCCGTGACCTCTCACCCGAGCAGGTCGGCGCGCTGATCGGGCATTGGCTGCCGGCGGCGAAGGCGAATGCCAAGCCGAGCGCCGATGATCGGCGGCTTATTGCCGCGCTGGAAGCGTGGCAGGCCGCGCAGAAACCGGTCGAGGACGACAACGTTCCCTACTGAGGTGCTAGCCGCACTGGCCAGTAATGAACTCACTACAACCGCATGGAGGGGCGCGGGCGGATCGCGTCCCTCCATGCAAACCGAAGGAACTGTTATGCAGACCATTGTTTTTGACGTGGAAACCGGGCCATTGGCGGAGAGCGAGCTATCAGCGCTACTGCCACC